>JAIROL010000065.1 GCA_031257565.1 Tannerella sp.
TTTAATTTTTAACATTTCGGTAACATAGAACTCACAGCATGTTCATAACTCTTTGGCGCAAGCCGTTTTACATGTTCGTTTCATGCGTATAGAGTTTTAAAGCGTCGTTACTGATTCGGCATGTAAAGATATGGATTTTTCAAATATTATGCGGTATAAAAGAGAATTATCAGCGTTACGCTCACTTGGGTAAGCCCGGTAGATGGCCTGCCGGCGGGTCTTGCGTGAACGCTGCAATCCTGCACAGGCGGCGCACTCCCGACAGGTTGGCCGGCACGATGGACATCAGCAACTGAACAGTACAGAAGCGCGATGCGTTCGCTTTTACCGTCTCGAACACCTTGTTTAGCTCGCTTGCCAGGCCCTGTGAGTGTATGCAATCCCAAATCACGGTCAATCCCCGTGTAACTTGTCAAACGTCCTTCCGTGAAACTTTTTCCGGCTTTACCTGCTTTAAACTCTAACTTTTTAGTATCTTTGTTGTGCATGTGTCGGGTGATGTTTATCCGACATATGCAATTTTTTTAGATCTTTAGGTTTTAAATGAAAACAGATGCGGTCATCATTCGACATAATACCCGTCAATGTATGGGAACGGTTTTGTGAAGGCGAACCCGCCGCCTTTTCCCAAATATACTATGCCTATGCACAGGATATGTTTGCTTACGGTCTTTGTATCACTAAAAACAGAGATTTGATAAAAGACTGTATACACGACGTCTTTGTAAATGCTTACAATATGAGAGGAAGTTTACAGAAGCAAAAGGTGAGGTACTATCTGATGAGAGCGCTACGCAATGAGTTGTACAGAGCATTCCGCGATGCCAAAGAAACAGTTGAACTGGAAGAATGTGAAAACGAATCGACGTTTTTTTCCGTAGAAGACAATTATATACTGAAAGAGCAGGCTGAAAATATCCGGAATAATGTACAGGAAATGCTCTCACTGCTTACCTCCAATCAACGTGAAGCCATACATTACAGGTATATCGAAGAGCTGTCGCTGCAGGAAATATCGGATATTATGGGAATCAGCTACCAGTCTGTACAGAATCTTATTCAACGTTCCATCCGAAAGATTAAGGAAAAATATAATGGGATAAAATGATAAATGATTAATTGATATCTAAATTCTAATGATTAATTTTCGTTTTTTTTAAAAAAAAGTGAGTATAAAATAATCGCTCATGTATATATTTAATATAATTACGCACTGAGAATGGTTGATTACAGTAAATACAAAGTGGAAGATTTTTTGCAGGATGATTATTTTATTCATTCCATGCGTCATCCTACTACCGAATCAATAGCCTTTTGGAAAAAGTTGACGGAAGAAAGCGCCGTTTCTTCCGAAGAATTTAACTTTGCCAAATACTACATATCGCTGGTATTTGCAGAAAAAAGCCGCATGACGGATATCGAATTGAATCATCTGTTCAAAAGAATTGAAGCGGATACCGTTCAATCGTTGCGCAGAAAGAGAAAAACGTTTTTCTTTCGTGCGGCAGCCTCCTTTTTACTGCTTCTGGCAGGAGCGGCAAGCGTCATGTACTATTTGTCGGAAAAGAAAGCAGATTCGCTTGTAATGGCCGGACTGCAAGGTGCGAGAGCCGACTCCGAATATGTGGAACTGATTCTCTCGGACGAAGAACGCATAACTATTACGGAAGACGATGCGTCTGTCGACTACGCACAAAAGGGGAAAATTCTTATCAACGACAAGACACTGGAGAAAGCGCCGGAACTTCCTAAATCGCCGGAGAAAAAGAAAACGGAAAAAGACTTCAATCAACTGATCGTCCCTTTCGGGAAACGGTCGTCGCTGACGCTGGAAGACGGCACGCACATTTGGATAAATGCCGGTACGAGGGTGGTTTATCCCGTAACGTTTGACGACGACAAACGCGAAATATATGTCGACGGTGAAATATATACTGATGTTGCAAAAGAGGCCGGTCGGCCGTTTTACGTAAAAACTTCCGGGATGCAGGTCCTGGCGCTGGGCACATCCTTTAACGTGACGGCATACGAATCGGACGACGCCAGCTCCGTCGTGCTCGTAAACGGGTCCGTGCAGGTGAAAAACAAAGACAGACGGACGCAGCATGTACTGAAACCCAACGATATGCTTACGGAACAAAACGGACGGGTGCATATCCGGCAGGTGAAAGCTACGAATCATATAGCCTGGATAGATGGCGTTTACATATCCGACAATGAAACGCTCGAAAGTATCCTCTTGCGCCTTTCCAGATATTATAATGTAAAAATAACGGTCGACGGCGACGCCTCCGGACTGCTATGTTCGGGCAAGCTGGAGATGAAAGAAAATATTATCGGCGTATTCGACGTCCTCTCGTCAACGGCGCCGGTTACTTACAAAACGAATAGAAACGGAGATTATCACTTTATGTTTAACCCATTTAAATAAGTATAGCCTATAAAACACAAGCCAAAAAACACAAACCAAAAAAGCCGGGCAAGTACAGCCATACTTTACCCGGCAGAGATTTTAAATCTAATTCATCAAACTTAAAATCATTACAAAAGTATGATAAAAATACGAGAAATCTGTACTACACGTGCAGATAAATTTAAATTCACCCTTTTTATGAGGTTAACCTTGTTTTTAATAACACTTAATCTGAGTGTGTCGGCTTACGGTTATTCACAGTCGGCCAAAGTATCTCTAAAACTGAAAAACGCTACATTGAAAGACGTCTTTCGAGAAATAGAAGCGCAGACCGAATATATTTTCTTCTATTACGAAGGTCTGATTGACAACCGTAAAGTAGATGTGACCGCCAGAAATAAGCCCGTCAGCGACGTGCTGGATGATGTTTTGAAAAAGAAAAACATCGCCTATATAATCAGCGACAGGCAGATAAGCCTGGTAAAGAAAAACCGGGAGGAAAAAGAGGCGCAGCGCTCTCCGGCGCCCGTCGTAGCCCGGCAGAGGATTACGGTAAAGGGTCTTGTAATAGATGAATCCGGCGAATCCCTGCCGGGGGTAAGCATTACGGTCGCAGGAGGTACGCGCGGCGTAGTAACTGATTTGGACGGAAGTTTTTCAATAGAAGTCTTGCCGACCGACCGGCTGAAATTCTCTTATCTCGGTATGCAGGAACAAACGGTTCTCATTAGCGACAAGCGCGAGCTGACCATCATAATGGTAGAAAAAGCCGACGAGCTGGAAGAAGTGACGGTAGTTGCTTTCGGCCGGCAGAAAAAGGAAAGCATTTCGGCGGCCATAACAACCGTAAGGCCTTCGGAACTTAAAATCCCAAGCAGTAACCTGACAACGGCGCTGGCCGGAAGAATGGCCGGTTTGATCTCATATCAACGGACAGGCGAACCGGGCGAAGACGATGCCAGCTTCTTTATACGTGGCGTCACAACGCTTACTTACGGAGCCGGACCACTGATTCTTATTGATGGCGTGGAAATGACGTCGAGCGACCTGGCACGTTTGCAAACGGACGACATCGCCAGTTTTTCGATCATGAAAGATGCGGCTGCAACAGCCCTCTACGGCGCACGTGGAGGTAACGGCGTGATCATGGTTACGACAAAAGAAGGAAAAGAAGGAAAGGCTTCCATTTCATTTCGTTACGAAACATCGCTTTCATCTCCTACCAGACATATCGACCTGGCAGACCCGGTTACTTATATGCGGCTGAATAACGAAGCTGTGCTTACCCGCGATCCGATGCAGTCGACACCCTATTCCATCGAGAAGATTGAAAGCACGGAACGTGGCGTCAATCCGATGGTTTATCCTGCAAATGACTGGTATGATATTTTATTTAAAAAGCAGGCCATCAACCAGCGTTTCAATTTTAATGTCAGCGGTGGAGGAACGGTTGCACGCTATTATATTGCGGCAACTTTCAACCAGGACAACGGGGTGATTAAAACGGCTAACGAAAGTAAGAACGATATCGACCTGAAACGCTATCTGCTACGCTCGAATGTTAATATTAATGTGACAAAGACAACCGAAGCGATTGTTCGCCTGCATGGTACGTTCGACGACTACAGCGGCCCGCTTGACAGCGGAAGCGACCTGTACAGCAAGGTGGTGCGAAGCGATCCGGTCGCTTTCCCGGCATATTTCATTCCCGATGCAACATTTCAGCATAAAAAACATATCCTGTTCGGGAATACCGACCGGGGGCAGTTTATTAATCCATACGCCGATATGGTGAAAGGTCATAAGGAATATTCCAAATCGTTGATGATGGCTCAGTTTGAATTGAAACAGGACCTGAACTTTATTACGGAAGGGCTGAACCTGAGGGGTTTGTTCAGCACAAACCGATATGCCTATTTTGACTTACAGCGCTATTACAATCCTTATTATTATACAATTAATATGTATGATAAAATCCGTGACGAATATTTATTAACGGCTCTGAATCCAACTGCCGGTTCCGAGTGGCTAAGATATTATGAAGGAGAAAAAGAGATCAGTACGACTGTTTATTTTGAATCGGCGCTTAACTACAACCGTACATTCAACGAAAAGCACGGAGTAAGCGGATTATTGGTTTTTAACATCCGGAATTATCTGAAAGGAAACGCCGGATCGCTATTGTTATCGTTGCCGAAACGTAATACAGGTTTGTCGGGACGTTTCACTTACGGTTATGACAGCCGCTATTTTCTGGAAGCGAATTTCGGATATAACGGGTCGGAACGTTTCGCCCGCAATCACCGTTTCGGATTTTTCCCCTCTGCCGGCGTCGGCTGGTTAATAACCAACGAACCGTTTTGGGAAACGACCGGCGATAATGTTCGGAAAACCGTTTCAAACCTGAAGCTCAAAGCTACGTACGGTTTGGTGGGTAACGACGCCATAGGTGACGAAAACGACCGTTTCTTCTATCAATCCGAAGTGAATGTCGATAACCCGGACCGGGCCTATACATGGGGCGAGAGTTTCGGTTATACGGTAAACGGAGTAAGCATAAGTCGATATGCAAATAGCCTGATCACATGGGAAATAGCCCAAAAGATGAATCTGGGACTTGAGTTGGGTCTGTTCGGGAAAATAGATGTCATGGCGGATTTCTACACCGAATCGCGTAAAAATATTTTACAAACGCGTTCGGATATTCCGTCAACGATGGGATTGCTCGTTACCCCGCAGGCTAATATCGGCAAGGCGAGCGGAAAAGGCGTGGACCTGTCTGTCGATTTGAACCACTATTTTAATAAAGATTTCTGGGTTACAGGGCGTTTCAATTATACATACGCCAAGTCGAAATGGGAAGTGTATGAGGAACCGGACAACAGCCTGACGCCATGGCTGTCGCATGTCGGCATACCGGTAAACCAGACATGGGGTTATGTTGCAGAACGCCTGTTTGTCGACGAAAAAGACGTGATGAACTCTCCGGCGCAGTCTTTCGGCAATTATATGGGAGGCGACATTAAATATAAGGATATTAACGGCGATGACAGGATCACTTCATTAGACAGGGTACCAATCGGCTATCCGACTACTCCGGAGGTCATCTACGGTTTCGGTCTAAGCGCCGGATATAAAGAATTTGATTTTTCTTTCTTCTTCCAGGGGCTGGGACGCGAGTCATTCTGGATTAATGCAAGAAAAACGTCCCCTTTCCTTGATACTGACGACAATGGCAGCGTCACGTCGAAGAACGCCCTGCTGAAAGTATACGCCGACGATCACTGGTCGGAAGACGACCGCAATGTCCAGGCGCTCTGGCCGAGACTGACGGCGTCCCTGCTTGAGAATAATACGCAGACAAGTACCTGGTTTATGCGCGACGGTTCATTTCTGCGCCTCAAATCGTTGGAATTCGGATATACAATACCGACGCGGTTACAGAAAAAATTATACGTATCCAACCTGCGCCTGTATTTCAGCGGGACAAATCTGCTTACTTTCAGCAAATTTAAACTGTGGGATCCGGAAATGGCAGGCGATGGTATGAAATATCCCATACAGAGAGTTTTAAATGCCGGAGTTCAGTTATCATTTTAAACAGTTAAAAAATAAAATATTTACATATGAAACATCTCAAATATATACTTACGTTAATCGTTGCGGTATCATTGTCTTCATGCGCGGATTATCTGGATATTGTGCCGGACGATGTGGCAACAATAGAACATGCCTTTACAGACAGGGTAAGCGCCGAACGTTTCCTGGCAACTATCTATTCATACATGCCGAGAATCGGTGATCCCGCCGCCGATCCGGCTATCCAGGCAAGCGATGAATACACGGTTATAGAAAATTCATACTATGACGTATCCCGTTACTATGGCAACCGGATAAAACTCGGTGAACAAAACATAAATAATCCGATAATGAATTACTGGAACGGCGCGAACGGCGGGCGGGGAACATTTGTCGCCTTGCGCGAATGTAATATCTTCCTGGAAAATATCAACAGCGTAGGCCCTGACCTGTACGAATGGGAAAGGGAACGGTGGATTGCCGAAGTGATATTCTTTAAGGCTTTTTATCACTACAACCTGTTGCGCATGTATGGCCCCATTCCTCTTATCAAAGATAATAAGGAAATATCCGCCGGCGTTGAAGAAGTGAAAGTGTACCGGGAGCCGTTTGACGAATGTATTGACTATATTGTCGAACTTTGCGACGAGGCAATGGCCACCCTGCCGCTGCAGATAACGAATATCGCCGCCGAAGCGGGACGTATAACGAAACCGATAGCTGCAATGCTGAAAGCGGAAGTCTTGGTTTTGGCGGCAAGTCCGTTATTCAACGGAAACACTGATTTCAATACGCTGGTTGATAACAGGGGCATAAAACTGCTTGGCGAAACGGAAGATCTCGGTAAATGGAGTCGGGCGGCAACGGCATGTAAAGAAGCTATCGATATTGCGCATGAAGCAGGCATTCGCCTGTTCACGTTTAATGACAGCCGTTTCCCGCTGTCGGAAGAAACGCGTCGCGGGATGAGTATAAGAGGCGCCGTTTCGATCAGATGGAATGAAGAACTGATATGGGGAAATCCGGTAAATACAGTCGCCGCTTTGCAGTCGAATATCCTCCCTTATATGAAATTTGAAGACATCACGGGCGGCTCTCTCGGTGTGGAATTTAGCGCATCGTTTACCATGGCCGAATTGTTTTATTCAAAGAACGGGGTGCCGATCAATGAAGACCCATCTTACGACTATGCCGGGCGCTATGGCATAGTGACGGTAGAAGACGATCATTACTACTATATCAAACAGGGGCTGACGACGGCGGCATTGAATACAAACCGCGAACCTCGTTTCTATGCGAATCTCGGCTTTGATTGCGGTTACTGGTACGGCAACGGACGGACAAAAGACGTAGGAACAGGCAGCGACACGGAGACGCCCTGGATTATGAGGATGAAAGCCGGGGAAGTAAGCGGCAAGAATGGAGATATCCGTTATACCAGATCCGGCTATTTCCCCAAAAAACCCATCAACTTTGAAACGGCTACGTCGGCTACCGGTTCTTTATCCACAACCCGGTATACGTATCCTGTTATGCGCCTGGCAGACCTTTACCTGCTTTATGCCGAAGCGTTGAACGAGTCGCTGGATGCGCCCAACAGCGAAGTCTACGAGTATGTAGACATTGTGCGCAAACGCGCCGGACTGAATGGGGTTGTGGAAAGTTGGAGAGATCATTCCAATTTGCCGGAAAAACCTTTTACAAAGACAGGCATGAGGGATATTATACGTCAGGAAAGGATGATAGAACTGTGTTTTGAAAGCAAAAGATTCTGGGATCTCAGGCGATGGAAACTAGCCCATGTTTATCACAACCAGCCGGAACGGGGCTGGAATGTAACTCAAAATACAACGGAAGGTTATTATCAGGTAATCATCTTCAATCAGTTGGAATTTCCGACGAGACAATATTTATGGCCAATCAGGGAAGACGAGTTGCGCAGGAATATTAATCTGGTTCAAAATCCGTATTGGAACTAAAGTAATGACTAGTATGTATTAAAAAAAATGTACGTATGAAACGAAATATAAAATTAATTTTATCGGTAATCCTTATTATAATCTGCTATGGTTGTAAGGAGGAATATATCGGGCAATATCCCGTAGACGGTAATCCTCCCGCTCCCGTGAGTGGCGTGGAGATTCAAAACCTTAAAGGAAAAGCAATCATAACCTATTCCTTGCCCGAAGAAGACGACTTGCTTTGCGTAAAAGCCATCTATACGTTACCCAACGGCAAAAGAAAGGAAATGTCGAGTTCGGCCTATTCTAACAGCATCGAACTGAAAGGATTCGGCAAAGGAGCCAAAACAAAAGTGGAACTGTACTCTGTCGATAAAAGCTACAACGAGTCTGTTCCGGTAACTGTAGAAGTAGAACCTTTGGATTCTCCTGTCTATGACGTTATCAAAACGCTGGTATTGCAGGAAGCTTTCGGGGGGCTTAAAATCCGCTGGGAAAACCCCTTGGGTGAAGATATTGTTATGGGGGCGTTGATGAAAGAAGATGATGAGTTCAGGCATATTGAAACAATTTATTCTTCCGAACCGATAGCGGAGAAAGCAATTCGCGGATTAGCATCCGAACTTACTGATTTCGGCTTTTATTTCAGGGACATGTTTAACAATTACACCGATACGCTGTATTTACAGCTGACTCCGATTTTTGAAGAAGAAATAAACAAAAGCGCTTTTGTTCCGCTTAGATTATCGCCCAAGTTCTCGTTACACAGTTATGGCGGAGGAAAAATGGAAGCTATGTGGGATAATGTTTATAACGTAGACAATAACCTGTATTATGTGAACGCAGCTCCCGAAAAGATATATTTTGCTTTTGACATGGGCATGGAAGCCAAACTGTCCCGTTTCAAGCTATGGACGCGGCGTAACTATATGTATCAGTTGCACCATATCCGTACGTTTGAGATATGGGGTACAAGCGACTATGCTGCGACGACCGATCCGGATAGCTGGAACGGCTGGGTGAAAATCATGGACTGCGAATCGGTTCGCCCTTCAGGTTTGACCGAAGGCGGAGCGCCTACTGCCGAAGAAGAACAGTATTTGTTGAACGGGGAAGAATTTGAAGCGCCGGTCGAAGCGTCTAAGTTTCGTTATATGAAATTTAAAATCAACTCCACATGGAGCAATTCGACGGCGGCTTTCATTAACGAGATAACGGTCTGGGGTAATACTAAATAACACAGGATATGAATATGAAGAAATATGTTTTTTATACAATAGGTTTATGCGTGGCGGCCGCTGCTTTCAACTCTTGTTCGGATATGAACGATATGCACGACAAGTATCTGCGCGACGGCGAAAAGACGTATGTAGGCCGTGTTGATTCTATTAAAACTTTCAGCGGGGATGAGCGGGTATTAATTCAATATTGGATAACGGATCCACGGGTGAAAAGCCTGCATGTATTATGGAACCAGAAAAGGGATTCAATAATTGTTCCCGTACCGGAACATAAGCCGCTTGATGTGATGGAAGTAATGATTGGCGAAGGAAACGGCAGTATCGCCGAAGGCGACCATACGCTATTCTTTTATTCGCATGATGAACGCGGACACCGCTCGGTGGTATTCGAAACGCTTATCAATATTTACGGAGAACGATATCAGGAACAACTGCTCAACCGGCGCGTTACCGGTAATGAACCGAGCGACGACGGAACGCTCGTCATTAACTGGGCAGGCGCCAACTCCAATGATGAAGTCGGCGTGGAAATCGTCTACACGCAACAGGGTAAAACGAAGCCCGACACGGCGTATTATCCCGATATGGGAAGCGCGGTGACGCTGGAAAACGTGGATTACACGCAAGGCGTTACCTACCGAACGCTTTACAAGCCGACGCCCGAAGCGCTCGACACGTTCTATACCTCCTTTGCAAGGATAAACATCAGGAGAATCACTAACGTGGCTTTGGGCAAGCCGGCGAGCGGCAGTCCTGCCAACGACCCGGCTGCCGCCAACCAGCAGCCGTCCAACGCGGTGGACGGCGTTACGGCTACTTCGGGGGGAAGGTTCGTCTCTACGACAGCCGCAGCTCCACGCTGGATCGAAATCGACCTGCAGGGAGAATTTACCGTCAGCGGCTTTAAGACATGGAGCGGTAGCGGCAGCTATGGTTATCCCATGTCTACTTTCGAATTGCAGGCATGGATAGACGGAGACTGGGTAACGGTTCATTCTGTGGCCGGCAATTCCGACCCACTATACGGCGCCGACTTCCCTCCCGTTACGGCAGGCAAGATCAGGCTCACCGGCAACATTGAGTTCAGGCTTTACGAAATAGAGGTATATAGTATTGTCACTTATTGACCCGTCTGTCTGACGAGAGCGCCTGGTTATTTTAATATTTTTTTTGGAACAGAATTATGGTAACACGAAGAGAATTTCTTAAAGCGACGGCGGCCGGAAGCGCCTTGGCTACATTCGGACAAGTTGCGGCGGCGCATACAACGATACACGCGGCTATGGCGCATGATTCCGGTTATATGACCGACGACAGCAGGCAGATACCCGCCTCCGGATATGTAACGGAAAGAGAACGGCAAATACCTGTTATTGCCGAAGTTGATATAGTGATTGTAGGAGGGACATGCGCCGCCGTTTCGGCAGCCGGTGCGGCATCCCGCGCCGGTAGTCGTGTTTTCCTGGCAGCTCCCCTTCCTTATTTTGGCGATGATATATGCGGTTCGTTTCGTATTGCATGCGGGAAAGACGAGCGCCCGGACAATGCACTAAGCCGCAGGCTGTTTCTCCAGACGAAGAATCCGACGCCTCTTTATATAAAAACGGAACTGGAAAACGAGCTTATTGATAACGACGTGGATTTCCTGTACAGCAGCTACGTTACGAATATCCTGACAGACGCCGCCGGCGAGCCGGCAGGCGTTGTGCTTGCCAACAGGTCGGGACGGCAGGCGATTCGTTGTAAAGCGATCATCGACGCTACGCACGTAGCATCAGTAGCCCGTCTGGCCGGCGCTCAATTTACGCCATTCAAACCGGGCAAATATGATTTCGGTTTCGTTACCATCGGCAGCGTCCCGCAATCAATACCGGATGCTACGGTCGAAGAGGCGCCTTATACGCTCAATTATAAAAACAGGGCGTTGCCGGTGATGCGCTATACTTTTCGTATGTATGTAAAGGAAGACTCGTATTCCGCTTTACAGGAAATAGAACAGATCATACGCGACAAAACGTGGACGCCGGATCAGTGCGACAGTTCCGATGTGCCGGAATACCTTCCTTTTGTATCTATTGTTCCCGAACGCGAACATGCACAGCCCGTTTCGCCGGCGAGGGAGATTCCGGTAGAAGCCTTAAAACCGCGGGGCATAAAAAACCTTTGGATACTTGGTCCGGCGGCAGGTGTATCCCGTGAGACGGCGGCGAAAATAATGCGCCCCGTATATGGTATTGCTTTGGGACAGATCGCAGGCGAAAAAGCAGTTGCCTGTATAAAAGATAAAAAGGTATCAGGGAATGTACAGGTATTCAATCCGGCAGTAGCGGGCGATGATAGAGGAGAAATACGCGAATTGCTGTCTCCCTTGCGTCCGGACGGATCAAATGACCGGGTATTGTCGGCTACTTCCGCTTTGCCTGTATTAGGATCGTATGATGTCGTTGTTATGGGAGGAGGCACAGCCGGAGGTCCGGCCGGTATATCCGCCGCACGCCAGGGAGCGAAAACCCTGGTGCTGGAATATTTGCACGGACTGGGAGGCATTATGACACTCGGACTGATCGGGAGGTACTGGGACGGCTATCGCGAAGGCTTCTCTTCGGAGGTGGATGAAGGAGTCCGCGCAATGGCTCCGCCGGAACATTCGCGGCAGTTGAAGAACTGGAAAAGCGATCATCTTTCGGACTGGAAGCAGGAGTTCTTCCGCCGGGAATTGCGAAAAGCGGGAGGAGAACTCCTGTTCGGGATTTTGGGATGCGGCGCTTTGGTAAAAGATAACCGAATAGAGGGTGTTGTCGTAAGTACGCCATACGGAAGAGGCGTTATCTTGACGAAAGTGATTATCGACAGCACAGGAAGCGCCGACATAGCCATTGCAGCCGGCGCCGCGTACCATTATACGGGAAAACATGTCGCCGTACAAGGCGCCGGTATGGGACATTGGGAACCGGGTGATTTTTACAATAACAACGACTGGGCCTTTATCGACGACACGGATATTCTGGATGTAAGTCGTGTCTATGTACAGGCCAAGCGGAAACATACGGGCAGGTATGACATCGTCAAACTGCCGCAGACGCGCGAACGAAGGCGTATCGCAGGGGAATATACCGTCTCCGTTTACGATGTGATAAGCAAACGGCGTTATCAGGATACGATTTCACATCACAAGAGTTCTTTCGATACGCACGGTATGATTGTAGATCCGTATTTTATATTAAGGCCGCCGGAAAAAAGGCATGCAATCTATGATGCGGATGTACCCCTGCGCGCTTTGTTGCCGAAAGGTCTGAGCGGCATCATAGTTACAGGCCTGGGGGCAAGCGCCGATCGCGATGCAATGCCCGTGATAAGGATGCAGTCCTGTCTGCAGAATCAGGGGTATGCCGTAGGATACCTGGCGGCATTGGCTGTGCGCGAGAATAAACCGGTTGCTGAAGTAAACATCAAAAAGGTACAAAAGTATCTGGTCGGTATGGGTAATCTTCCCGAACGTATACTGAATGAAAAACCGTTCAAGGGATATAGCAGTAAAGATTTTGCGGAAGCAGCCCGTAGTGTGAAGGATAATTATAAAGGACTGGAGGTCTTATTGACGGACCCTGCCCGGTGTATGCCGACGGTAGAGAAAGAGGCGCTTGCGGCGACTGCGTTAGACAACCGTATAACGTATGCCGCAATCCTTTGTATATTGGGCGATAAGACTTACGCATCAGTTTTGGCGGACGAAATTAAAAGAAATAAAAAATGGGATGCCGGATGGAATTATACGGGTATGGGACAATTCGGCCCTTGTATGAGCCGTCTGGATTCCCTGATGATAGCATTAGGTAAAGCCCGTGATCGCAATTACCTGCCTGTGGTACTGGATAAAGCCCGGTTACTTCACCCTGAAAATACCTTTTCTCATTTTCGAGCGGTAACCATTGCAATGGAGGAGATGAAAAGTCCCGATTCTATCCCCATCCTTTATGACTTGCTCACGGCTCCGGATATGCGTTACCATCATATCGAATCTTATCGCGACGCACGCCGAAAGACAGTCCCCGGCAGCGACGACGTAAGTGTGCGCAACATGGCGCTAAAGGAATTACACCTGGCTCGTGCATTGTATGTATGCGGAGATAAGGATCGGCTGGGAGAGACCATACTTGAAAACTATGCAGGCGGTTTGCAGGGACACTATGCCCGATATGCAAATGCGGCATTAAACCGAATATAACAGGCATTTTTAATAAAGCGTATGAACGTTTTGAATTAAGAATTAATTTTCAACTAATTATTGATAACTCACAATATAGTCCACATACAAATATACCGTTAAAAATATGGAACGAAGAAAATTTATACAAGGAGCAAGCGTATTAGGACTTGCCTCCGTCACATTCAAAGATGCGGCGGCGTCCGGCGAGTTCAACACCCGGATTATATCAAAGAAATCAGGTATGCAAGTCAATGAAGATTATGATGTGATAGTTACGGGCGGCGGTCCTGCCGGTTGTGCTGCGGCAGTAGCAGCTGCACGTGAAGGTGCGCGTACCTTGCTTATTGAGAGGAGCGGCGCTTTAGGTGGCATGGGAACGTCCGGTTTATTGAACGCATGGTGTCCATTCACGGATGGAGAGAAAATCATCTACAAAGGAATTGCCGAAAAAGTTTTTCTGGAAGCAAAAAAAGGTGTCCCGCATGTAAGAGGAAATGATTGGGCGCCTATCAATGCGGAACACTTGAAAGTTGTATATGATGATCTGATTCTTTCACAAGACGTTTCTGTATTGTTTTTTTCTACTGTGGCAACCGTCGAAATGAAACATAAAGATGAGATCGACGCCATTTTGGTTGCGAACAAAGCAGGACTAACAGCATACAAGGCAAAATTGTTTATCGACTGTACGGGCGACGGCGATTTGGCGGCCTGGTCGGGAGCCGGTTATGATCTTGGCGATGAAAATGAGGAGGTGCAGGAAGGTACGCTTTGTTTTACAATTGCAAATATAGACGCTTATCAATATTCATTGGTAGCTCTGCATGGTAGTAACACAAAAAGCCCGATTCATGCCATAAGACAGTCCGGGAAATATAATTTGATTAAAGATGACCATTTAAATGATAAAGTGACCGGCCCTTCTCATTTGGCTTTTAATGCGGGACATGTAACCGTAAATAGTCTTGATCCTGTATCACTTTCGCAAGCCATGATGACAGGACGTAAATTAGCCAGGCAAATGCATGAAGGTTTAATAGAATTTGCGCCCAAAGTTTTTGCCGCATCTTACCTGGCGGGGACAGGCAGTTTAATGGGTATTCGTGAAAGCAGGCGTATAAAATGCGATTATACATTCAGCATTGACGACTGGCTGGCTCGCCGGGATTTTGAAGATAACATCGGTCGCAATTCGTATTATATTGATGTACATAAAGAAAATTCAAAACGTTATCCCAGATATAATAAAGGCGAATCACACGGCATACCATATCGTTGTATGACGCCTGTCGGGTTAAAGAACGTATTGGTTGCAGGCAGATGTATATCTGCGGATCATTATGCGTATGGCAGTTTACGTGTGATGCCTCCTTGTCTGGTGACGGGAGAAGCTGCCGGAGTGGCTGCAGGTCTGATTTACAAATCCAACTCGCCGGATGTGCATGCAATAGATATAAAACGACTGAGAACCCGACTGAAAGAAAAAGGACAACTATTATAAAAATATTTACCGACAGTTCTATGTTCAGACTTCAGATATTACCTAAATATCTAAAATAAACAATTCCACCTGTCCCCACCCATACGCTTCCCTTTCATCAAAGAAAGCAATTTTTCACGATGTTCTGTCGGCATTTTCGGCCGGCAGGCGTAGTTTGCGCCAAAATTCAAGTCATCCGCTCATTTGGGTAAGCCCGGCAGACGGCCTGCCGATGGGTCTTGCGTGAACGCTGCATTTTTTTTGCTTAACACTCTAAAGGTAAGTATTTTATCCGACATATGCATTTTTTTTAGATATTTCGGTTTTATTTTCAGGATGAAAAAGCTTACCTTTGGAGAAAATATATTGTGCTGTTTCGGATAAAAATTTAAAAATTATTGTAATGTTAGATCAGGTATATTACGGGAATTCGGTTGGAGACTGGGGTATTTCAGTTCTGATAATTACAGGAGCTTTTTTGGTAAATAAGCTGATCAGTATTTTAGACCGGAAAATAATAAAGAAGATTACGGCAAAAAGCGCTACCAGATTAGACGACCTGTTTTTTAGCTCTCTTGAAAAACCCATATTGATGGGCGTCATACTTTTTGCTATATGGATTGCGGTAAACCGCCTTCATCTTGGGCAAGACGCCCGCGATGTTATTACAAAATCATATGAAATACTGGTCGTATTGAATGTGACATGGTTCTTTGCACGGCTTGCCACTTCTCTGATAGAAGAAAATATCTCGGATAGCGGCGATAAAAGTCAACAGGGGAGATTTAAAATCGACTCGAATCTCCTTCCTCTGATTAAGAGGGCTGCGCTTGTCGTTGTCTGGATGATAGGGATTGTAACGGCTCTTCATAATGTAGGGATCAACGTTACGACGTTAATGGGTACATTGGGTATCGGAGGTATTGCTTTTGCTTTGGCAGCTCAGGAAACGATTAAGAATATATTCGGGGGCATTACGATTTTTACTGATAAAACGTTTCGTATAGGCGATATAATCAAATTTGATTCGGCGGAAGGCACAGTTATCGATATAGGCTTGAGAAGTACGCGTATTTGTATGTACGACAAGCGGTTACTGACGGTTCCAAATTATAAGTTGACGGATGCGCTGATTACAAATATATCGTCAGAACCCGGGCGACGCATTGTGATGGAATTGAGTCTGACTTATAACACCTCATTGGAAAAAATGCAAGAGGCTATGGATATTTTAAAAGATATGCCCAACCGCATTCCGGGTGTGAGGAATAAAGATCTGGTGGTTTCATTTACAAATTTTGCCGATTCGGCTTTGATTATCACGTTCATTTATTTTATCCGGAAATCGGCGGATATTTTCGCCACGCGTTCGGAAGTTAATTTGAATATTCTTCGTTCTTTTAATCAGGCCGGATTGAATTTTGCCTTTCCGTCGAGAACGCTTTATATTGAGAATAATACGGGAGACGCTTTATGAATCGGTTATCGGCAAGTCTGACTTATGCCATGTAATACAATAACTTCGTTACGGTTTTCCTGAAATTATATTTATGAAGCGTTATTATTTAATTTTTTTCGTCACAGCGTATGTTTTCTTTTCGGGATGTAATTCTCGATCAGGAGGAGATGACGCCGGAGGAGAGAGCGAGTTTTACACGATTGACTTTGAGCCATGCTTTGAAACAAAGCGACAAATGTTCCTGTCAGAGATAGCCGACACGGTTGAATATTGGACGTCCGGAAGGTATCAGGAAAGATGATTTCAAGTTGCTCAGCGACAGGATAGAGCAGAAGATCAAAGGAATAACCGTTCTTTTTTTGAGTGTCCCGCAAGAATTAGAAAAAGAAGCGGAATTTATCTATCGCAGGATTTTGCATGAAAAACTGCTGGACTGCAAGATAGAAACCGTTGCTCCTGAAGCAAAAGAAGATCAGGTAAAAGCAGATATCCGAAAAGTGGACGTCAACTCGATAGAAAACGAAGACAGCCGTACATTTGGCGGCGAATGGCTGTCGAAACAGATGCTTGATGATTGCGGTCTGAACGGAACTTTAATTATTTTCTCTCATTTTCCAATACTTTTCTATAATTACTGAATAACAGCATATTATAAAAATAATTTTTTCATGATTATTTGCAATTTCCAATACTTTTCGTACATTTGCAACACAAATGCAACACAACAATATTATGGCAAATTATATTCCATACATCAAACCGGGGTACGTTACCCAAGAGGGTACAACCGTTCTTTATGTCCGTTACAACTATGACCGGACAAGGCGCACGCTTATCTCTACCGGATACAACATCAAACCGGAACATTGGGATGAGAAAAAGAAGTGGATTAAACGAGCCTGCCCCCATTACGAAGATATTGATTCACTACTTACCAAAATAACATCTAAACTCGGTGAAATTTTGACTTATGCTAAAGACAACAGTCTTGACCCGACAGTAGATTTTGTATTACTCGAATTAGAAAAGAACCGAGAATATGAACAACGTTCCAACCGTGTGGATATGTTCGACACATTGGAACGGTATATTATAGAAAAGGCTCCGTCCGTTTCTGAAGATCAAATTAAAGACTATAAGACGCTCCGTAAACATCTTACGAACTTCAAATCATATTCTTCCCAACCGGTTACTTTCCGTAACCTGAATCTGAAATTTTACAATGAGTTTATGGATTACCTCTATTACAAAGCGGAAAAGCCGGATGGTTCTGTCGGACTGTTGACCAACTCGGCAGGAAAAGTAGTACGGTTATTGAAAGGCTTTGTCAATTATCAGGTTGCCAAAGGTACAATTCCGGCTATTGATATGAGATATGAAAAACTTCAAAGTAGTTGAGGAAGAAACAGATGCAGTTTATTTGAGCGAAAAGGAATTATCAGCGATATATGCCCTTGATTTATCAGACGACAAGCAGTTGGAAGAAATCAGGGATACGTTTATTGTCGGCTGCTATACTGGACTACGTTACAGCGACTTATCTACTTTAAGTCCCGAACACGTTGATTTGGGAAACGGAAACATTAACATCAAACAGCGGAAAGTACACAAAGCCGTTGTTATTCCGATGATTGACTATGTGCCGGATATTCTGAAAAAATACAATTACAACCTGCCTAAAATACCAAGCTATACTTTTAATGAACGAGTGAAAGAATTGGGCGAGAGAGCAAAATTAAAACAGAAAATTGAAGTTGTCCGCAAGAAAGGCAAGAACCGAGAAAAGAAAGTATTCGAGAAATGGGAAATGATTTCATCGCATACCTGTCGGAGGTCATTCTGTACAAATATGTATTTATCCGGTTTCCCGGCAGAGGAACTGATGCGTATTTCAGGACACAAAAGTCCGGCAGCATTTATGCGATACATCAAAGTGGATAATCAACAGGCAGCTAAGCGATTGAAAGAGTTGAGGGCAAAATTGGCAAAATAAAAGACGTAAAATGTCATTTTTTTTTTGTTATTTAATGGAAATACCCTTATCTTTGCTGCATAATCATACATAAGGTTACATAAGGATATGGAAAATTTGTATAATATTGGAGAAGCGGCTGAAATTCTCGGTGTCAGTCAGGATACGCTGAGGAGATGGGATAATAATGGAAAATTCAGGAGCAGCAGACATCCCATTAATAATTACAGGGTTTATTCCGACAGCCAGATTAAAAATCTTGTGCAGGAGATGCAATTGGAATGTTTTTATAAGCCTCTTAGCGTTATACGACAGGAAACAACCCCTTTTTTTCAAACAAAAGTCGGCGAATTATATAACTGTGATTCTGTTCATTTCCTGCAAAATTTAGAATCAAATTCTGTTGATTTAATCTTTGCCGACCCTCCTTACAATATCAAAAAAGCAGAATGGGATTATTTTAATTCGCAACGGGAATATCTTGATTGGACATTGGAGTGGGTAAGAGAATCTCAACGGGTTTTGAAAAAGACCGGATCGCTTTATATATGCGGCTTTTCCGAAATTCTGGCTGATATTAAATATGTGGCATCTCCTTTTTTTAAGGGTTGTAGATGGCTTGTCTGGTATTATCGGAACAAGGCGAATCTTGGAAAAGATTGGGGACGTTCCCATGAAAGTATTCTTCATTTCCGAAAAACAAACGATTTTATATTCAATATTGATGAAGTACGTATTCCGTACAACGAACATACGGTAAAATATCCTAAACGGACACAAGCGGAAACTTCTCAATATTCAAACGGACAGAACGGAAAAAATTATGAATGGGAACCTAATCCGTTAGGAGCCAAACCAAAAGATGTGCTGGAAATTCCTACAATTTCCAATGGCGCTTGGGAAAAATATCCGCATGAAACGCAAAAACCGGTTGAGTTATTGAGAAAAATCATTCTTTCTTCTTCCATGCTGGAAAGTAATATTCTTGACCCATTTGGAGGTTCCGGGACTACTTATGCCGTTGCAGAAGCCTATCAGCGAAAATGGATTGGCATTGAAAAAGAACTTGATTATTGTAACATTATCAAAGCACGACTTTCGGACAATGAGCATATTTCGCGGATTGCTTCCGCCAAAGACGAGGAAGATTCCCAAAAAAGGAGAAAAAATTTACGGAATCATTAAATTGAAAATATCGGCGGTAATAAGTTCCGAAAACGGTTTCATGTGCCTGTTGTAAGGTTCTTTCAATGCAGTTGGCGGTGGGTCGAGATAATATACGCCTTCTACTTCTGTCAAAAACTTGGTGTAAACCATAAACAATCCGGAAACCAATGTAAAACTTATATCATTGTTCCTTTTCCGCTGCACATCGTTATTGAAAATACCAATGACTTTTTGCGGGTGTTTTACAAATTTCTCTAATAAAATTTTGTCAATAAACATCTTACCCATACGGTCTTTGGAAGTTGTTTTTACAGAAACGACAATTTCCTTTTCATCCAATTGTTCCGGTGTGGATATTACTTTCTCATAAGGAGATAATACTAAATCATTTTCGCATTTGTAAATTTTTTCTCCCCTATCGGTATCGTATGGAATCCGTAATACAATCCGTTTATTGGATATGCCAATTGCTGTAAACACAGTCCGAATCAATTCTTCAAAACGATTTCCGACATGCTTTCGTGCGCTGTTGGGGTCAACCATTAAATCGAGTCCACAACCAATAGATTGTTGTATCGTGTATAGAAATGAATTAATATTGTTCTTCTCATTTTCATCAAAATTGAGTTCTTTGGATTTTATTTTGGATATTATTTGCAGGAAAGTAACATAAGATTGTTCGAAAAGCATATCATCTTGAATATAAAGCGATTTGTTTATAGGTCTGAGATACCTTTTTGAACCGGCAACCTCGGAAACATAAATGGTATATCCATTTTTGTCTACAGAATCACTCAGTACATTAGGCAAATAGGCTCGCACTCGTTTCGAAATGTTGAAAAAATCTTCGAGACCATTTTTGTTTTTCTGTAAATCCTTATCCAAAGAAGTCATAATGTTATTTTTTATGTTGTTGTAGCGTATTTTACTTATCTCTGTCGTGTGAAATCAAACTCAGCAGCATTAAAAAACTCTTTTAGAGGTACATTCAACGCATTAGCGATTTTCTCAATATTTACAATGGAAATATTCCGGCAACCGCTTTCGACACTTGCAATATAACTCCTGTCCAAATCGGCGGTATAAGCCAAATCTTTTTGAGACATGGATGCCTGTTCCCGCAGAAATTTGATGCGTTGCCCTATCTTTGATTTTATTTCCATGTTGCAAAGGTCGGGAATTGTTGACTATAAATCAAAGACTATAAGTAACACATGGCAAAAAGAATAGTTTTTAGATTAAAGACTTATTGAATTGGTTTTATCTCCAATAGTAGCTTAGCCAGTCGTTCGTTTTGTCATTCGATGTTCTTAATTTAACATTGCCAAATAACAATAACATTCCATGAGTAAATATTTTTTTGTTTTGCATTACTCTACCCATGAAGCAAAATTATTATATCCATCATCGTCAATCCAGTCATAAATCGGATATATTGTTGATAAACGATATATTTTATTTCTTTCACTTGCTGAAACTTCACTGACAGACCAACCGTCTAAATCAGCATAATCAACCTATTTGCCATTTATAAAATTATGCAATTTTACTTTTTTTCCAGTATCATCAAAAGAATAGCCTAAATAATATAATGGATTATTTCCGTTCGATTTAGTTTTTCCATCTTTTCCTTTTATTCCATTAATATGGATAGCCAAAATATCATTCCCTTTTTCTAAACTTTTGAAAATTTCATAATCAACCCACCGTCTATTATAAGTATCGGTTCCCACTAAAACTACGGTAACTGACGTATTATTCAATTCTTTGTTGATTAATCTTTTCAGAGCTAAATCACTCGTCTTTTTGGCTTCTTCCCATATTGAAGCATCAAAATAACCAGCACTTTCATGCTTTGTTGTTCTGTGATTTCGAACAACATTTGCTCTAAAATCAATAACATCCTGATAATGAAAACTAAAAAAATACTCTTCTTGCCATAATTATTTATTCAATTTTTTAATGATGGTTATAATAGTTTTAATAATACCTTCCTGTGAAATAGCATCATCATTCATCTTATTCAATTCATTTAATATCCAATCATGTCCTTGCAAAAATATAGATGAATCAGCAATAATTCTATCATATATCACTTTGGCAATATATCCGGTTGTGGCAATAGGTATTGGAATTAGTCCATTTTCTATTGCTATATTGAACTCTTTTTCAACACCGTCTGCCTGAATAGTATTATTGCTTGAATCTTTTTTATTTCCGAATATAAAAATGGCAATCCCGGCTAATGGTATAATTCGCCTTCGATAAGCGTCCCACAGTTCTGGAATGGTTTTTCCGCTTGTAGCAAATTGTGGAAAAGGTTTCATTATCAGTTGGTCGTCAGAACATTGTTGAGGTTTTGTGTCTATGGCATCTAAAGCCCCATGTCGAGTAGGCCAGCGCATTTCAGCGCCAGCCTCTCACAGAACCGTGCGTGAAAGTCTCCCCTCACACGGCTCTTCTTATTCAACCCTTATGAGATATCGGCGGGGTTATACCCAA
>JAIROL010000105.1 GCA_031257565.1 Tannerella sp.
GAGGTTGTAATAAGCTTTCAATTTTGTATCTTAGTTCCTTGAAATACAGTCGAAGAACGAATTAAAAAAGAGGAAGAGCTGTTGTAATAAGCTTTCAATTTTGTATCTTAGTTCCTTGAAATACAGTGTGCGGTATGTCCAGCCGGGGAGGCAACTGTTGTAATAAGCTTTCAATTTTGTATCTTAGTTCCTTGAAATACAGTAAAGCAGGCTACGTCTACCGAACGGGAGGCGTTGTAATAAGCTTTCAATTTTGTATCTTAGTTCCTTGAAATACAGTATAGGTATACATAACATTCTGTAATTCAATAACTACCACAACTCATTAGGATTTCAAAAAATGGTGTATTTCAAATAAAAATCCCGATTCCGGTCGGGATTTTTTATTCTTAAAAGAGTTCTAGTTGTTGCCCTTCTGTTTTCTTGGTTTCCACACTTTTTCCATAAAATAGTTCCATCATTCCGAATTGTTTATCCGTTATGCACATTATTCCTACATGTCCTTTTTCCGGTAGGAACTTTTTAACCCGCTTGATATGGACATTTGCGTTTTCCATACTCATACAATGACGGAGATAGATTGAAAACTGAAACATGGTAAATCCATCCTTTTGCAAATTCTTACGGAAATCGGCATATACCTTCCGGTCTTTTTTTGTTTCGGTAGGAAGATCGAACAGTACTAAAACCCACATAACCCGATATTGATTTAACCTGTCCTGTTGCATAACATGATGTCACATTATAAATTCAGGATATTTTATTTTCCGTAATTTACCTTCAAAACACTGTGTCAAAGAAGATGTAGTCTGGCTGACTGCGACCATCAAAGGGCTTTTCTTATCATTAATTACGACATCAGTAGCTGGTATTTGCAATAATTTCGCTTTTATAGGCTGCGATAATTCTTCAAAATTCTCCCCGTTATCTACAATGGAAAGTACAATTGCATCAACAAAGGGACGATAAGGTTCCATAATGTCATCTGCCAGACAATAGGCATTGTAACGATTGTGATGATGTATGCCCAAAGTAGGCAGCAATCCGCTCGAAACCAGCGAACGCGCTACCACAGCCCGAAGGATTGCATATCCGTAGTTCAACAGGTTGTTAGGAGGAAGTTCTTCCCTGCCTCTTACAAAATTATCAATTTGAGGGAAAGCTTCTTTCCAATAGTAAGCAGCAGCACGTGCTTCGTATTTATCAGGATCGCCACTCTTTACATCACTCGCCCAATATTCCATGTTGTGAAGATTGCATGAACGGAATTTTCGCAAGACATCGGCTTGGTTCTTTATCTTGGCTTTAATGGTTTGTTGCCAAAGGTTCTTTTTCAAAGGATCAGTAGCCTGAATTTGCGCGTTGAATTTTTCTGTTTGTGTTTTATTTCCGCATAGCGGAAGCATCAATCCAACCGGCATACGATTACTATTGCACGTAATAAGAGCGGTATTGTTTTCCAGCAACATCTCTATCAACCCATGTGTCAGGGTGATTTGTTTATGATCAAGGACAATGACTCCCAAATCCTCGATAGGGAAAGTTACTTCACTATCCTTTTTGAATTTTTCGGGCAAAGTGTCGTTCTTTTCAACCTCGGGTAACTTTACCACCAACTGGTTGTTTCGCATACTCAGGTATGTCGGATTGCCGAAATAGAGTGTTTTTTTAATCATGGTAAAGGTTTAATATTTCCTAAACGATCGATATTGAGTTTTACGCATACATCTTTTATCATTTCACCCGTAATGCCTCTCTCCATCTTATTTAAAGGGGAAAATTCAACTTTATTCACTATTGAATTTGCGACATTTTGACAGATAAAGAAGCATTGATTTCCTGTGCTACTTACCATTTTATATATCCTGTCTACTTTAATATCCTCAATATGGTATTTGGTCCCGCTCACCAACTCCTCTTCCGTTGGCACATAAACCAAATCGTTCGGTGACAGATGAAACAGCAATTCATATCCTTTTTCATTCCTTTCAGGGACAGCACCTAATCCTTGTTTCAACCGTTCTACCACAACGTTTAAGGCAATAGTTTCATATGAACGGTTACCTTTTTCGTCTGCATAAATGGCAAAGAACAAGTTTGTCCCTTTTGCAGCCTCAACATATTTGGTTTTCTTATTTCCTGTATACCCTACTTGGAACTTATTACCGATAGTTTCATAGACACGTACTTTACGGATTGGCTGATGAGCTTTACCATTATTGAAGGCAGTAATATTCTGATTCATTTCCTCGATACCTTCCGGCGAAAAAGCCAGTTCCGGCTTATTGTCCTTCACTGCCAAATAATTCAAGAGGATCTTTTGTATTGCGCTATCTGTTACAGATTTTTTTATAAATTTTTCGGTGAAAGAAGTGTCCAACGATTTTCGCACGGCGGCATTTTCTGTTTCAAAATAATAAACATCCACTTTAGAAACATCTACTTTTCCATAAAGATATTTCCTGTCTTTGAAGTATTTATTGATTTTATCCGCATCGAATTTTCCGTATGCCGTACTGATTCTCCGAATCTCATTTTTAAATCCTTTATCGACAATATTTTCCAAGTTTTTCAATGCTTCGCTCAGTTTTACTTTCTTTATTCTCTGCAACGAAACTTTGGCAAATACCGTATCCTTATGCAAAGGCTTTCGTATTGCCCAACTGTCGCCTTTCGTTTGCGATTTCAATACCTTTTTTCCGTTTTCGTAAGCCTGATACTTGTTGGTGGTTTTATTTATTACCCGCAGGTTTTGTTTGAAACTAACAACTATTTTCTCCAACCCATTCCAGGCGTCAGTAGTGAAGCTATCCCATGGTTTTATAAATTCTTTCGGTATTTCCCGTTCTACTTGTTTGCCAGCTTTTTTATCGAAATATGAAACCTGTTCAAACAACCTTAATTTTCGTTGTAAATCGTATCTATTCAAGTCGGATTTAGCAGACTGATTATTCAGGAGATTCACATGATCCCTTGTAGCACAGGCAATAGCCAAAGCATCCATTGCATGATGGCGATGGTCGATACGTTTCTTTTGAAACCCTTTCGACAACTCCAAAGGAACAGTTGGCAAGAATTTTTGGTATTGCTCATTCCAGACAGTAAATGCGGTAGTGTTTGTCAATATGTTCATTCGTTCAAAACGAGAGATAATCAGGTTGTTCCAAACAGCATCCAAGCCCCAGTCTCGTTTTAATACGGTGGTTACGCTACCACTGCAAGGTACAACATTTTTTGAGGTAGCCTCCTGCTCCCCTTCTTCACGAACAACATTTGATAATAACCCCTTCACCATCTTACTGATATATCGAGTATCGTTCATTTGACGGTCGATAAATGATTCAGGGATATCTTCTAACAGAAGTTTAGTCCGTTTCGAACGGTTATTTGCATAATATTCTTTTACAAAGTTCTGATAATCTTCTTCTGAAAAGATCTCGACTACCTGTCCCAATCCTAATGGTACTTTCTCTCCATGATGTTCTTTTATAAACACTAAACCAAGTTGATTATCTTTCAATCGATTCACAGCGGCCTCGCATATCACCTTATTGCTGAAACTGTCGTCAAAATAGCGGCTTTGCGGGATAATATGCTCTATCTCATACTCAGGAGTGAATAATTTGCCGAGCGGAATAAACTGTCCGGTATAAGGCGAACGATATTTCTGCTCCAGCCACAATTTATAACGTTGAAGCTCCGAGCTTGTAGGTTGTGCCGTTTTGCTTATTTTCAGAATATCTTCGGGAATCTCAACATTGGAATTGATAACACTATTTTCATAAATTTTCAATAATTCCTGTTGTATAGGAGAATATGGACGAACATTATCTACATTCAATTTCCCATCTGTATTTTCCTTCAATTCCATCAACAGGGCCTTGATACGAAGATTGGTGTTTTCATTTTCTGTAATTTGCGAAGTAAGCCGTTCCCGTTCTTTCGCTGTTTTTTTCATTTCACGTCCAAGTTCGATATGGATTTCGGAAATGTCTCCGTATTTTCCCCAGATATCCCGTACTACCCGTAGCGTTTCGGTAATCACCTGCTCTACAATAGGATTCCGTAGAGAATGTTGCTTAAATTCTTTTAGATAAGCATCAATATCCTGTGGCGTTTTCCAACGGATAATATCATTTGCTTCGGAATGCCGATCATAAACAATATACTGTGCCAACCACAGTTGCAAACCCTGAAAATCGTTTTCGCCAGTCAGGTTTATCGCTTTCTTGCGAACGCGGTCTTTTATTTCCGCATCATATTCTCCTGTAAGTATCTTATCAATTCTGGCTTTTGTTTTTGCATCTATGGCATTCCATTCCCAATATTTGCCTAAACGCATTAATGGTAATAACTTTTTAATCGCCTTTTCGGAATATGTTCCGTATTCGCTTTTAAATGGCGGAAATTTTTTGAAGTTTTCCACAAAAGAAGCTTCGTCTATTTTGTATTTCTTTGCAAAAGAAGATAAAGCTTGCTCATACTCCTTTTTGTCTGTTACCGAATAGATCACATGCCATAAATTCTGTTCTATTTCGGTTGTTAAGAAATCAGCCGGAAGATTTTCTATTTTTGCCAACCGTGTTCTTATCTGTGTTCCGGTTTCGTTGCAGGGATAGATTTTATCTTCTACAAAATTCCAGCGATGCATTTTTTCTGTTAGTTTAAAATACTTCAGTAGAGCTTTCTGGTCAATCTCTTTCCGGTTATTCAGAAAACCGAATAGATTTTTCTTATCATTAATACTTACAATAAATTGCGAGGTAACATCTGTATCATCATCTTTTCTATATATCTTGAGATTAAACATCCATTGCCAAAGGCGAAACTCCTGATACAGCGGATGGGATTTCGGTATGGCTTTCAGGTATTCTTTAATCTCGTTCGCGTCTTTATCTTTATATTTCCTAAACTCCAATGTACAGTTTGAAATGGATGATTTTTGGCTTTTAAGAGGGCGTTGGTAGAAAATAATATCGTTTACGAACAAATGGTCAAACCCTTTTTTGCTCAACATAAATTGTTGCGCTTCATTATTGCGGTACAATTCTCTAACACAATCATTGTACAAATCTTCGGAAAACAGTTCTGGCTGTAACTCGATTTGCTTTTTGAGAATGGCAATTAGTTCTTCTTTGTAAAACTTACGTTCGATAGTTCGTACCAGCTTGCCACGGATTTTTTGGCTTGGATTCGACAACAGATTCTCATATATGTATGTACCAACTGTTTTCCGGGAACGTTCAATTTCTGCTTCAGTTTTCTTTTTTAGTAATCTCCAATCATCTTCACCAGGTGCACGGAACGAACGTCTTTCGTTGCCTTCCTTATCAATTTTTACGGTACCATCATCATTCAGGTCAGTGGTAACAATGAAATCCCTAATCTTGTCTTTCCAATCAAATAATGGATTCCTGCTTGATCTGCGATAAATCCATCCATTTTCTAAATACAGTGAATACCATGTATCACCTTTGCTATTAGGTTTTTCGTCTGCTTCAACTTCAATAATTTTCAGAGAGTGAAATTCTACTAATTTATTTGGATTTTCTTCCTCTTCTTCGCCTCTCTGCTGGTAATATCCCCGCTTTTGATTGAAGTTCAGGATAATCCAGGCGAGTTCTTCCTTTTCTATTTTTTGCGACAGGGCTTTTTTCCGTAAATAATAAATTGTCCAATCGTATGGAACTTTTGTTTCTTTTCCATTCGATTTTATATAAAATAAGGAGGGATTCTGTTGTTTAAAATCAACCACCATCTCTTCAAAAGATTTTTTGAAGATAAAATCATTATTATTATAAACTAATTTCGGTTCGGTCTCATTTACAAACTGTCCCAAACATTTTTCAAAATCAATATGTTTTTCATAGTGTTTAGGTAAGAAACCAAGTATATGAAGAGTGCGGTGTAACCGTTCCCGACGCAGCAAATACCTTTCCCTCAGCCGCCTTGTTCCTCGAAATCCTGTTCTTTCCGCTGTCTGCGAAACAGAATTCCCTTTGTCGAAGATTCCTAAAACATCCTGACTCATCGGAATAATCCGGCTACCCATACCTAAAATTTTATTGGCATCTCTGTCTACCAGCGCCCACCCGATACTGTTTGTGCCTAAGTCCAACCCTAATATCTTTTTCATATGATATAACTAATTTATGTTTTAAGGTTATATAAAACACACATGACCTTATATTATAAACTTTTGTAACAAAATCATGTTTCGTTTCACCAACTGACATTTAATGCATAAAGGTAAATATTTTTTACAATTTATTGGATTCTATAAAGAAAAAATGTACATTTGCAAGACAAAATGAAAGCTTATCACAATAAGGATTATTCCGTTGTGAAACATTTAAGGCGGGAAGCAATTCTCGCCTTTCTTTATATAATAGCTTAAGCAACTTACGACCATTAAAGCGACACCAATATCCAATTATCTTATAGCTCTTTCCCTAGTTCTTTTATTTCTTGGTTTAGCTTCTCATTTACCTTATTATTCCGTTCTATTTGTTCCTCCTTCTCTATACGTTCCCTTAGCCTTTGCTCATAATCAAGAACCAGCTTTTTCAGTCCTTCTGCTTTTCTTATACTATCCGGCGAGTTGAATATCCGGTTCAACCGGAATGCGTCACCGGAAGAAATCCCCCCGGCCATCATCACATAGCGGTATTTTCAGTTACCGGCTTCAAGTTTTTTGTTTTCTTCCCGTTGCCTGTAGATTACACACGACAGCACAACAGACAGCATGACCAGTCCTGTAAGCACAAGCGTTACCCACTATGGATCTGATGTCAACGGAAACGCAGTGCCGGACTTCTTTCTTTTCAAGCCTTGCCGTTTGTACAAGTTTCTGCAACTCTTCCATCTTCCATTGAACCGCTCTGTGAATACCGTATTGGCTTCCTCTTGCAACTGCTGCATAGCAGCAACGGTTGCCGCGCTATACGCTTTCAACTCTTCGGCTGTAATACCTTTCTTAGACTCATCGATAATTTGTATTATCTTATTTAACGTGAGTTCGATATAAAAAAGGTTCAAAAAAAATAGCAAATAAGAGAATAAATAGTTATCTTTATAGTGTTGAGATACAAATAAATAACTAAAATATTCTCTTATGTTAACAGTCAGTGAAGTTACGGAAATTTTCTATTTATGCGATGAATTCTCAAAAGAATTTGAGTTTTCAGTTAAAAAACATCTTATGGAATCTGATAATACGAAAAAGCGTCGCAACAGGCCAAACCGGATGTCCGAGAGCGAGGTGATGACCATCCTGATAGCGTTCCACCTGAGCGGGATGCGCAACCTGAAATGCTTCTACCTGTTCTATGTCTGCAAGCATATGAACGGCGAGTTTCCGCACCCTGTATCATACAACCGCTTTATAGAACTTCAACAGCATGTAGCCCTGCCATTGGTTCTCTTTCTGAAAACCTGCCGCATGGGAAAGTGTACGGGCATCAGTTTCATTGATTCAACGGCATTAAAAGTTTGCCATATCAAGCGGGAACACTCCAACCGCGTCTTTGACGGAACGGCAACAAAAGGCTGCGGGACACTGGGGTACTTCTTCGGATTTAAGCTGCATATCATCATCAACGACAGGGGTGAAATCATCAATTTTGTCATCACGCAGGGTCATGTTGATGACCGCAAACCCCTGTCAATGGAAAGTTTCATACGAAATGTCAGCGGCAAGCTCTATGCGGACAGAGGGTACATTTCTCAAGAGCTGGCGTCAATCCTGTTTGTGGACGGAATTCACTTCGTTGCCAAGATGAGAAACAACATGAAAGGCGGAGAACTGCCCCTTTTTGACAGGGTGATGTTAAGGAAAAGAGCCTTGATTGAATCTGTCAATGACGAACTCAAAAACATCTGTCAAATCGAACATACCAGACACCGGTGCTTTACCAACTTCATCACCAATCTGACAGCAGGACTTTTAGCGTACAGTTTCCTACCAAAGAAGCCTTCTATCAGAGTGGATGTGCTGGATGAGAAACAACTCGTATTATTCTAATGCTTATATCGAACTCACGTTATTTTATAAGTCTGTTTTCAATGCGGATTCCCCGTTGTGCTCCCTTTTTATGGATTGGACTTCACTTTTAATTTCGGACAGCATTTCCGAGATACCGTCCATTGTTACCTGGCTATTGTCTGTTTTATCATTCATAATTGTTCACTAGTGTCCGGTTAAGGACGAGTTAATTGTTTGTATATTGTTTATATTTAATTAGTTATATTCATTTTTTCACTTGACCGATTTGAATTCTCATTTTTGTTTATTACTTAATATTCAATCATATGAATTCAGGGAAGACGGTACTGGCACAACTTATGATGTTCAAATCAGATTTTCAATTCAAGAGATGCGTTGACCGATATAGTGGAGACTTCCGGACAAGGAAGTTTACCTATAGCGAGCATTTTCTTGTCATGAGTTTTGCCCAGTTGACAGCCAGGGAAAGCCTCCGGGACATCGAAAACAGTCTGACTGCTTTCTCATCCAAGCTTTACCACTCGGGGCTCAGGTCGGCAACAGCCAAATCAACGCTGGCCGAGGCTAACGAGAAGCGCAACTGGAAGATCTATGCCGATTACGGCCAAGTCCTGATCAAACAAGCCAGGCCTTTATATGCGGACGATCCCAATTTCAGGCTGGATATTGACAACATGGTCTACGCGCTGGACAGTACTACCATTGACTTGTGCCTGAGCCTGTTCCCATGGGCTAAGTTCCGCACGACCAAAAGTGCCGTAAAGATGCATACACTGCTTGATTTGAGAGGTTCGATACCGGTCTATGTTGACATTACCAACGCGAATGTGCATGATGTGAACATACTCGATACGATTCCCGTAGAAGCCGGAGCTTATTATGTGATGGACAAGGGGTACACGGACTTCAAGAGGCTTTACGACAAGGTTCACAGACAGCAGGCATTCTTTATCACCCGGTCTAAAGACAACATTAATTTCAGGTGATGATCTAAAAAGTATGCTATTAGACAAATCCAAAATTAATGTAATAAAATGCTAAATTAAAAGCCTTTAAATGATTAAACAGTTTCTTTGAAAAACAGCAGGTTTTTCGAAAAGCGCGTCGTATACGATGCCTTAACCTGCAATTATTACCTTCTATTCCTTTTGTGTTATCTTTTCCTA
>JAIROL010000181.1 GCA_031257565.1 Tannerella sp.
GTCCTACCGGTTCTCCCAATTTGGAAATATAAGCGGGCAGGCTATTGAAATTCTGTTCCCAGCTGACGGTAGTCAAAAGGCTGTGTTGCCCTTCTACCAACTCCTCTACTTTGTTACGGAAGGATACGATAGAGGGACAGAGAAAAAAATGGAGAAATATATTTTAAGGAAAGCATCCATTAAAGAGGAAATCGAAGCTCTCGAAAAAGAAAAACAGGGAAAAAATAACATTTGGCGAAGCATTTGAAAATCAAAAGTTTCTGACTTGCGTCAACGAGAGGAAATTTTTTCTTGACGCCATCAAAATTATTGCATACCGGGCTGAAACGGCAATGGTCAACAGGATAAAAAAACAAACGGCAAACCCCGAACAGGCCCGTTCATTAATAAGAAAGTTTTACCGGTCGGATGCTGATATCATCGTTGATAACGAAAAGCAGGTCTTACATGTTAATATACATCGTACCGACCACCGGGCAGACGATAAAATATTGGTTAATTTATGTAAACAACTCAACCAAACCCAAACCATCTTTCCCGGCTCTAATCTGACACTTTTTTACGATTTGGCGACAGATTGATTTCCCCAGAGGTCAGGACGTCTGAACTTACAACTTATAACTTATAACTTACAACTTGACAGTAGTCTGATTTTTTATTAAAGTGTTATTGATTAAGCTATTATTAGTTTGATCCCAATGCTTTCTATAATTTGGGCCATGGAACCGGTAATACCCGAATCTGTTACAATTATGTCTACCTGGTCCAGGCTGCATATTCTGCCGAAACCTCTTTTGCCGAATTTTGACGAATCTGCCAGAATAATGGTTTTCAGGGAAGCGTCTATCATTCTTTTGTTCAACTGTGATTCTTCAATATTTGAATTAGTAATACCGAATTCGGTATCAATGCCATCCACGCCGAGGAATACTTTGGAACAGGTAACGTCGTCAAAGAATCTGGAGGTATAGTCGCCAATGACCGAGAGGGATTTCTTACGAATGGTTCCTCCTAATTGAATAACATTTGCGTTAGCAAGCTCGTTCAGTAGAATGGATACTTTGAGGGACGCCGTTACTACCGTTAACTGGTCCATGGGCTTGATTTGTTCCGCTAAGGCAAAAACGGAGGAACCGGCGCCTATAATAATAGAATCGTTTTTTTCGATAAGCTTATAGGCTGCTTCTGCAATTTTTAATTTTTCGTTTATTTTTAACTTTTCTTTTTCAGTCAAATTCAAATCAATCGTATGCGGATTAATTGCACTTGCGCTTCCATGCGTTCTGAAAAGAAGTTTTTTCTCTTCCAGAAACTTTAAATCATTACGGATTGTTGCAGTAGTAACATTCAGCGTATTAGCTACATCTGTAATTTTTAAAAATCCTTCTTTTTGTAAAGTATCAAGGATATACTTATGTCTTTCGGCAATGCTGCTCATATATAAATGTATTTAGATATTGATTTTCCGGATCAAAAATAGTAATTTTTTCTTGAAACTAAAAAAAAAGGTGATTTTTCTTGTTTTCTCGTTTTTTTATTATTTAATTTGCAAAAAAATAAAAAAAGTAATAAAGTGAAAATAATAGAGCATACAAAAAGAATAAAAGAGAAAAATGAATTGATAAAGGAAGACGTATCCGGTGCGCAATTGTTGCATGAGGGATATACTTTTATAAAAGCTCATGTCGTATGGGCCGTCAGGGGAGGAAATGGCAATAACGGGTCTGGCCAAAGAGAAGGGGGTCAGGTTGTTGTTTCTTGACGCGAGGGGGCGGTCATGAAAGTTGTTCCGAAGGTTGCTTCGATGATTATGGCAAAAGAAACAGGCAAAGATAAAATCAGGGAAGAAGAAACAAGTGAAAGCATTTAATGCATTAGCAGGTAATTATGTTTAAAATTGATCGATTTAATAAAAAAGTAATGTGTTCTTAACGCAAAATTAAAATTAAAATTTTTATTTTGCGATGAAAACGAAAAAAAAGAAAATTATGGAAGTCATTAAATTTCTAAATGTTAACCTTAAAAAACGACATTGCCTATGAAAAAAAACAAAAAAAACAAAAAATAACAGGAAGCGCTCCAACACCTCCTGTTAAGACACAGTCAGCACAATTGACTAAACCGAGAATTTAACAAAAAGAACAAACTTGTCATAGATCACAAATGTATGAAAAAAAAATGTATTAGAAAAACTAAATCTTATTTTTATTTTAAGATAGTTAGAATCATGAAATTAGCTTCATTTATGTTATTACTTTCAATTACGAGTATATTTGCGGTAGAATTAAAATCGGAAAGTATACTTGTTAATTCATTATCTCAAGCAGGAAAAATTACTCTTTCAGGAGTAATTGTTGATAGCGACGGAGATCCGATTATTGGAGCAAATATAGTGGAGAAAGGTAAATCAAACGGTACTGTGACTGATATTGATGGACATTTCTCTTTATCCGTTGACAGGAACTCCATACTTCAAGTTACTTATATTGGTTATTTATCCCAAGAAATTGTTGTCGATAACCGGACACAAATTAATATTACATTGCTTGAGGACGCACAGGCATTGGACGAGGTCGTTGTAGTAGGGTATGGAACACAAAAAAAAGCAAATCTTACCGGCGCCGTTTCAACTATCTCTCCCGAACAAATAGAAAAGCGTCCTGTTATTTCAACTTCGGCCGCTTTACAGGGACTTGCGCCAGGCGTTACAGTTACCACACAATCCGGTTCGCCAGGTGGTGATGGAGGTGAAATTCGTGTGAGAGGTATTAGTTCGTTTGGCGGTTCGGATTGCGCTCCTTTAGTTCTTATTGACGGAATAGAGGGGAATATTAACACTTTAGATGCAAACCTGATAGAATCTATTTCAGTGTTGAAAGATGCTGCATCTTCTGCTATTTATGGTTCCCGCGCTGCAAACGGAGTTATTCTGGTTACGACAAAACGAGCTTCAAAAGATGCTTTTGCAATTAATTACAAGGGATATGCCGGTTGGCAAGTTCCAACTTTTATACCGAAAGTAACCGATGGACTTACCTTTATGGAAGTATTTAATGTCGCTAACATGAATGATAATGGTTCTGTTTTATATGATGACGCTGCAATTGCGGCATTCAAAACAGGCTACGAAGCCGATCCTGACAATTATGACTGGCAAAAGGCGATCCTCAGCGGTTCCGGCTTTACCCATAATCATTTTGTCTCATTAAGCGCCAATTCAAATAAAATTCACATAATGCCCTCTTTTGGGTACAGTAATCAGGAAGGCATAATTAGAAATACAGGCTTTGAGCGTTATACTGTACGTAACAATATGGATGTTAATATAACTGATAAATTATCTCTTAAGTTTGACATTTCATTTGTAAACAGGGATAGAAAACAGATTGCTAATGAAGGGGATATTTGGAATTATCTTGGGCGTATGCCTACAAATATACCAATCAGACGTAACGGGAAATGGTCGGAAGGGTGGGTTAATATCAATCCGGCAGGTTATATTGAGGAAGGAGGAAGCGCTAAAAACAACTATATTGAACTGACCGGTAATTTAAGGTTAGATTATAATCCTGTCAAATGGCTGACTTTAACAGGTATAGTAGCTCCAAAATATCAAACAAGAAATTCCCATACATTTGTAAAAAGCGTAATGACATATAACGATGATGGTAGCGAAGCAGGAGCGGCTAACACATATACTAATATATCTCACAGGCTATGTGCCCGGATTTGAAAATGCTTACATCGACCGTGTCGCTCCGTTTCTGGGCTTGAGAGAAACCCGCCGAATTATTGGCAGGTATATATTAAACAAAGAGGACATCCTGACATGTCATAAGTTTGACGACGCCATTGCCGTAGCAAGTTATCCTCTGGATATACATCATCCACAGGGCGGGGGATGCACATTGGTATGGTGCGGGGATTGTTACGATATACCTTATCGTTCACTATTGCCGTCAGGCGTTGAAAACCTCTTGGCGGCAGGTCGTTGTATCTCCACAACACACGAAGCTATGTCGGCTATCAGGGTTATGTCCACTTGTATGGCGATGGGAGAAGCTGCAGGAAGGGCTGCTAAAATAGCGGTAAAGGAAGGTATTGCACCTTCACAGATAGATGTAGCTGAATTACGCAAAGATTTATTGAAAGAAGGCGCCTATTTACGCGATTGATAAGCGAATCAACTTCGGAAACATTCGGCGTGTTAGCTGCATCTGTACTTTACAAAAAGACTTCTTTTTGTAAAGTATCAAGGATATATACTTTGGTCGGTCATAGTGAATAACTTTGATTTGAACATAATATGCTAATAACAAATAATGTATTTGAATATTGATCTTTCGGATCAAAAATATTATTTTTTTCTTGAAGTTAAAAAAAAGATTGTTTTTCTTGTTTTTTTGATTTTTTGTTTTTTAATTTGCAAAAAAATAAAAAAAGGAATAAAGTGAAAAGAATAGAGCATATAAAAAGAATAAAAGAGAAAAAAATATTTGATATTTTAATTATCGGCGGTGGCGCTACCGGGTTGGGTATTGCCGTAGACGCTGCCTCTCGTGGTTTTTCGACCTTATTAGTGGAGCAACATGATTTTGCAAAAGCGACTTCGAGCCGGAGTACGAAGTTGGTACATGGCGGCGTCAGATATCTGGCGCAGGGCGATGTTTCATTGGTGGTTCATGCTCTACATGAACGTGGCCGCATGTGGCGGAATGTACCGCACCTCGTAAAAAAAATGCGTTTTATTATAGGTAATTACAGATGGTGGGAGAAGCCTTTTTATACTATCGGATTGATCCTGTATGATCTTCTGGCAGGTCGTCTGGGGCAGGGACGTTCTTTGCCGCTCAGCCGTAAAGCTGTCAGAAAAGAAATCCCCGCCTTGAAACAGGAAAAATTAAGAGGAGGAGTCGTTTATCATGACGGACAGTTCGATGACGCCCGTATGGCGATCACTTTAGCTCAGACAGCTATTGATAACGGAGCTGTATGTGTGAATTATATGAAGGTAGAAGGTCTACTCAAAAGCGATTCGGGTAAGGTGGCGGGAGTGAAGGCCGTCGACCGGCTTTCAGATGAGAAATTTGAAATAGAAGCTTGCGCCGTTATTAATGCTACGGGGGTATTTGTCGATGAAATAATGAAGCTGGATGTTCCTGAAAACAAGAAAAAAGTGAGACCCAGCCAGGGCGTTCACCTGGTTGTCGATTCGGAATTTCTTGGCGGAAATTCGGCTTTGATGATTCCTAAAACGAAAGACGGAAGGGTGCTTTTTGGCGTTCCATGGCATGGCAAGGTTGTCCTTGGAACTACGGATACGCCTTTGGATAAGGATGCCTCCCTGGAACCTGAAGCGTTAGACGAGGAGATCGATTTTATACTGGAGCAGGCGGGACAATATCTGGATAAAAAACCGTCCAGGAAAGATGTTTTGTCTGTTTTTGCGGGATTAAGGCCCCTGGCTGCTCCTGATCCGATGAATAGTAAAAAGACTAAAGAAATTTCGAGAAGTCATAAGATATATCAATCTCCCACAGGATTACTGACTATCACCGGAGGAAAATGGACAACTTATCGTGAAATGGCGGAAGATGTTGTAAACCAGGCCATAAACGTTGCAAATCTGGCTGATTATCCCTGTGTTACGGAGAACCTGAAACACCACGGGTACATGAAAGGAGTCGATACGGATAAGTGGGATTATGTATACGGCAGCGATATACAATATATACATGAATTGATAAAGGAAGACGTCTCCAATGCGCAATTGTTGCATGAGGGATATACTTTTATAAAAGCTCATGTCGTATGGGCTGTCAGGGAGGAAATGGCAATAACGGTAGAGGATGTTCTGGCCAGAAGGGTCAGATTGTTGTTTCTTGACGCGAGGGCGGCTATGAAAGTAGCTCCGAAGGTTGCTTCGATTATGGCAAAAGAAACAGGTAAAGATAAAATCTGGGAAGAAGAACAAGTGAAAGCATTTAATGCATTAGCAGGTAATTATGTTCTAAATTGACCGATTTAATAAATCTTTCAACTTTAAATTTATATAATATGGTAAAAAAACTCATTCTTAGTAAATGCCTGACAGATATCAGGCAATTGATGTCAAAACGACAAGGTGGCAGAATTCATTACTTTCTTTTTTGCATAATGCTATCCCAGCTTTTTATTTTTCAAACGTATGCATCACAAAACAGAGAGTATGAAAATGCGACCGGCCCGGCAAAAAACGAAACACAGCAAGGGGCCAAATCTATTACAGGGACAATTATTGATGAAAGCGGAATACCGGTAAGCGGCGCCAATATAAAAGTAAAAGGGACAACGAATGGCGCTATAACAGACATGGATGGCGTATTTACACTTTCAAATGTCTCATCTTCCGATGTACTGCAAATATCCTATATCGGATATGTCACACAAGAAAAAGCAATCGGAAGCGATCAGTCTTTTACAATCATCTTAATTGAAGACTCCCAACTATTAGATGAAGTGGTGGTAGTGGGTTACGGAACACAAAAAAAGGTAAACTTAACAGGGGCAGTGAGTCAGGTCACGTCCAAAGAGCTTGAAAACAGACCCGTTTCTTCAGTAGCGCAAATGTTGCAGGGAGTCATGCCCAATGTACAGATTAAAGTAGGTTCCGGAGCGCCTGGACAGGGGGCAAGCGTACAGATACGAGGTACCGGTTCTGTGAATTCCAGTTCACCCCTCGTCCTTGTAGACGGTATTCCCGGCGATCTGAACCGCCTGAATCCCTCCGACATCGAATCCATATCCGTATTGAAAGATGCTGCTTCTGCCGCTATTTATGGTGCACGCGGTCCTTTCGGAGTCATCCTGGTTACAACCAAACAGGCAAAAAGCGGTAAAACAACCATTTCATATGACGGATATGTAGCCATTTCCCAGCCAACCGTTTCAACGGACTTTCTGACTACCGGATATGATTATCTTCTACTGAATGATGCAGCATTTAAAAATGCTACAGGCAGGACATATACAGGATATTCCGACGAAGATATGCAAGAGTTACTGGCACGCCGGTACGATAAAACAGAACACCCGGATCGTCCATGGGTAGTAGTAGCTCCTTATAAAGGAAAAGATATTTATCATTACTATGGAAACTGGGACTGGTGGGATTATCTGTATAATGACCGGATGCCTTCTCATTCACATAACGTTAATATTTCAGGAGGAACCGAAAAGGTTAACTATATGGTCTCCGCCAGTTACTATCACAAGGATGGTTTGTTGACCAAGAATACGGAAAAAAACGACCGGTTTACGATTATGACAAAGCTCAACATACAACTCGCCGACTGGTTGAAACTCACCAATAACGTTCAATATTACGATAGGAAATATACATATCCCGGAATGGAAGGCGAGACAAATGAAAACTGGCAAAACACAAATGTACATGCTTTACCTGCGTATGCCCCTATCAACCCGGATGGTACATTTTCTTATAACACAATGAAAAACAGCTATTCCATTGCCGACGGACGTGCCGCTAACCTGATGAGTGACGTTTCCAAAGGCAAAAAAGGGCAACATGAATTAAAAGAGACTTTAGCGCTGGAGGCTGTTATCATGCCGAATTTAGTATTTAAAGCAGACTATACTTTCCAGTTTTACATGGCGGATGACTGGTATCGGAGAGGAAAAGAATATTATTCCATCGAATCCGGCGTACTACAGGAAATCCCCAATTTCAATACCGATTATTACAAAAAGACTGTATGGTATGATCCGATGCATACATTCAATGCTTATCTGACATACAATGCCTCTGTCAAAAATCATAACTTCGGAGCCTTAGCGGGTATCAATTATGAAGATAAAAAACATCATCGCGTGATGGGTCAGAAATATGATCTGATTTCCACGTCGTTAAACGACTTAAATCTGGGAACAGGAGAAGCGCTTGCTACCGGAGATCAATATGAGTACGAATTATTTGGCGCGTTTTTTCGTTTGAATTATGATTATAAGAGTCGCTATCTATTGGAATTTAACGGTCGTTATGATGGAACATCCCGATATAAGGCTGGTAAACGTTATGGCTTTTTCCCTTCTGTCTCTGCCGGATGGAGAATCAGTGAAGAGTCCTTTTTTGAAACCGCAAGAGAAACAATCAACAACCTGAAGATACGCGCATCTTACGGATCATTAGGTAATCAGGTGAGCGGTTCCGACTATTATCCTTACATCACAACAATGGGAGCATCTTTATCAGACTGGCTAATCGACGGACAAAAATCATATAATGTCGGGATGCCTGCTCCTAAATCTGATATTCTGACATGGGAAAAAGTAACATCTTCCAATATCGGGCTGGATTTTACACTTCTTAAAAACAGGTTGAGTTTTACAGGAGACCTTTATATCCGTAAAACGACAGACATGTTAGTAAACGGTATTTCTGTTCCGAATGTTTTCGGGGCAGCTTCTCCTAAACAAAATGCAGGAGACCTGGAGACCAAAGGATTCGAAGTAACGGTCAGCTGGAATGACAAATTCAATCTGGCAGGCCAACCTTTTAATTATAGTGCAAGTGTTTCTTTAGGCGACGCAATGTCGGAAATCACTAAGTTTGATGCAAACGAAAAAGGATTGATATCGGAACATTATGCAGGCAAAAAATTAGGTGAGATATGGGGTTACCGGACAGACGGATTATTTCAGTCTGATGAAGAAGCGACTGCCTGGAACGCCAAGGTAGACCAGCGGTATGTAAATAACCGTATTTATAAAGCGCCGGGAGAATGGGGAGTTCCAAAGGCCGGTGATGTTAAATTTTTAGATCTGGACGAAAACGGCAAAATACATCCGGGATCAGGCACCTTAGAAGATCCGGGCGATATGGAGATTATCGGCAATACAACCCCAAGATATAACTATGGATTTAGCCTGAATGCAAACTGGAACGGATTCGATCTTTCTGCCTTTTTCCAGGGATTCCTGAACAGAGATTTTTATCCCGGGACAAATATGGACAGGTTCTGGGGACCTTACTCCAGACCTTATTACTCATTCATTCCTAAAGATTTTGCGGATGATGTATGGACTGAAGATAATAAAGACGCTTACTTCCCTCAACCACGCGCTTATGTAGCCTTAGACGGGAATTGTCAGTTATCGGTAAAGAATGACAGATACATGCAGAATCTGAGATATATGCGTTTCAAAAACCTTGTATTCGGATATACGTTACCGCTGGATTTAACGAAAAAAATCAGTGTGGAAAGAGTGCGTATCTATTTTAGCGGGGAAAATTTATGTTACTGGACGGCATTAAGAGGCAAATACATTGATCCGGAACAAGCACATGAAAATGAAAACGGACGTATTTATCCGTTGTCCAGAACATACTCTTTCGGATTAAACATAACATTCTGATAAATAATAATGATCTTAATTATAAAACATTATGAAACAATATATAGCAATCTTACTGATATCATGCACGTGTACCGTTTTTCAATCGTGCGACGACATGTTAGAGCAATATCCCAAGGATTCCGTTTCCCCGGAAACCTTTTTCACTACTGAAAATGAATTAAAACTTTATACAAACTCATTACTATTCATCTTTCCTGCAACCAGTCTGTATACGGAAGGCGCTGATAACATTGTAAAACAAGGCCTCGATGATGAGATTGCAGGGATTCGTGATGCAACCACTTCAGGAGGATGGGATTGGGCAAACCTGCGGAAAGTAAACTTTTTCTTGGATAATTCCCATAAATGTAAGGATGAAAATGTACGGATGAAATACGATGCGATCGCACGTTTTTTCCGTGCCTATTTCTATTTTGACATGGTGAAACGCTTTGGGGATGTACCATGGTATGACCATGTTTTTGGCGAAACCGACAAGGAACAGTTATACAAAAAACGGGACTCCCGCATACTTGTCATGGATAACATGTTGGAAGATATAAACTTTGCGATCGCTCACCTGAGAACGGATAAGAAACAGAATGAGGTGACAAAATGGACCGCCTTAGCCTTAAAAAGCCGTTTTTGCCTATTCGAAGGGACTTTTCGCAAATATCAGGGTCTGTCGGGCTGGGAAAAATTCATCGACGAGTCCATTTCCGCCTCGGAAGCATTGATTCAAGGTAACCAATACAGTATCTACACAGGCGGCGGTAAAGATGTAGCTTACAGGGATTTGTTTGCCGGCATTAATGCAAATACAGACGAAGTAATCACTGCCCGTGGATACAATGCCGAATTACAGATTTTTCATAACTGCAACTATTATACACTGACCTCCTCCTACGGACAACCCGGATTTGAAAAACAGCTGATTGAATCATACCTGATGGCAGATGGTAGCCGCTTTACAGATATTGAAGGGTATGATAAGATGTTTTTCTTCGAAGAAATGCAAAACAGGGATCCGCGATTAGCTCAGTCCATCCGCACTCCGGGATATAAACGGATTGACGGAAATATAACGGAAAGGCCCCAGTTTACATTTACGGTTACCGGATATATGCCGATCAAATACGTTTGTGAAAGTAAATACGATATGTATGAAAAAAATGAAAACGATTTGATCATTTATCGTTATGCGGAGGTTCTGCTAAACCTGGCTGAAGCGAAAGCCGAAAAAGGTAACCTGACGCAAGATGATATAGATAGGACAATAAAATTAATTCGCGACCGTGCAGGTATGCCCAACCTCCAAATGGCTGAAGCGAATGCGAACCCGGATTCGTTTATGGCCGAACAATTTCCCGGCGTATCTGGAGATAATAAAGGGGTTATCCTGGAAATAAGACGTGAACGTCGTATTGAGCTGGTGATGGAAAATCATCGTTATTATGATATGATCCGCTGGAAGGCCGGGAAACAATTCGAACGGCAATTTAAAGGCATCTACATTCCGGAACCGGGATTTTATGATCTGGATGGAGACGGCATATTAGACCTTTGTGTTCATGAAAAAGGGAAAAAACCGGAAAATCTTCAGAATGTAGAACAAGTACTGGAGATCGGTTCAAATATTACATTGGAAAACGGTACATCCGGAAACATTGTAATCAATTCCAACATCAAGAAAAAATGGGATGAAAGTAAAGATTACCTGTTCCCTATCCCAATCACTGAAATCAGGATGAATCCGGATCTGGAACAAAATCCCGGTTGGGAAAAATAGATAACGATTTCTTTTATATGTCGAACACAGGCGCTTCAATAATATTAAAGATTATGAACATACTGCAACCGCCCGAACACAAACCGCTGATAGTAAAAAATAAGATAGATGGCGCTTATCAATTGATGCGCCTGAAAGTCTTTACCGGTATCTTTATCGGATATGCCGCCTATTACCTGGTGCGGAAAAATTTTTCGTTAGCCATGCCTTACCTGTTAGAATTAGGGTTTGACAAAGCAGAGTTAGGAATGGCTTTTTCTTTTAATGCTACAGCATACGGCCTGTCTAAATTTCTAATGGGAGGCATATCCGACCGTAGTGATGCCCGCAAATTCCTTCCGTTAGGTTTAGTGTTAGCTTCTGTTGCTACGATAGCTGCAGGTTCAACGTTTGGTTTTTATAATGTAGCCGTCATGGCCGTCTTCCAATTTCTTACCGGCTGGCTTGGAGGAATGGGATGGCCTCCCTGCGGACGCATCATGACGCATTGGTTCTCCGTTAAAGAACGCGGGACCAAAATGGCCATATGGAATGTAGCTCACAACGTGGGAGGAGGTTTTATAGGAGTTTTGGCCGGATGGGGAACAACTTTCGCCCTGTCGCTTGGTTTCGGAAAAATGACGTCCTGGCAATTAGGTGTTTTCCTGATTCCTGCAGTAATAGCCATATTGATCGCGCTCATTTCTTTCCTGTTAATAAGGGATACGCCTCAGTCATGCGGACTTCCCGGTATTGAAGAGTATAAAAACGATTATCCCCCCAATTATTCCAGGGAATACGAAAAAGTACTCAGTACAAAAGAAATCTTTTTCAAATATGTTTTGAATAACCGCATTTTATGGTATGTAGCAATTACCAACGCATTTGTCTATTTTGTGCGTTACGGCGTATTAGACTGGGCGCCTACTTATCTCAAAGAAATCAAAGGCTACGATATCAAAAGTATCGGACTGGCCTATTCATTATATGAATGGGCTGCTATCCCCGGAACATTAATCTGCGGCCGGATCAGTGATACGGTTTTTAAAGGAAAACGTTCGCTCACCACCATCATCTTCATGACGCTTGTCGCTATCGCCATCTTTGTTTACTGGACCAATACAGGCAACAAAGTAATTGACAGTATCGCCTTAATAGCCATTGGTTTTCTTATTTACGGCCCAGTCATGCTCATAGGTGTTCACGCCCTGGATCTCGCACCCAAAAACGCGGCAGGAACATCCGCCGGATTAACGGGATTTTTCGGTTATTTTGTGGGAACCTCCATGCTGGCAAATATTGCGATGGGGCGCGTCGTACATAGTTGGGGCTGGAACGCCGGCTTCATCATGCTTTTAGCAAGTTGTGGCATTGCCGTATTATTTATGCTGATGACGCATTCGGCGGAGAAAAATAAAAATCAACTATCCGATATATGAGTACAAAATCATTTAAATACTGGCAAATCCGCACAATAATAGCAACAATGGCAGGTTATGCCCTGTTCTATTTCGTACGTAAAAACTTTTCATTTGCCATTCCGGGATTGAGCGCTGAGTATGGCATTACCAAAACAAGTTTCGGTATCATCATGACACTTGTTACCATCGTTTACGGGTTATCACGTTTCCTGAACGGACTCATTGCCGACCGGATGAATGCCCGGTATCACATGGCAATCGGATTGCTTCTTTGCGCATTGGCAAACTTTGCATTCGGTTCGGGAACCGATATCAGCACACTTATCACCGGAGAGACAGGCGGGCCGATGTTCACCAATACCATGACCCTGATATTCGGGATCATACTCATTCTTAATAACTTTTTCCAGGGAAGCGGTTTTCCTCCCTGTGCGCGCCTGCTGACTCACTGGGTACCACAACAGGAATTAGCCACCAAAATGTCTGTCTGGAATACTTCTCATTCCATAGGAGCCAGCTTAGTGGCTATCTTATGCGGATATATCATGGGAACATTGGGTACTAACATGAGTCATCACCCCGAAACAATATCCTTAATTGCCGGCAATCTGAACGTTGACATCGCAGATATTGAAAAGATGAAAAGTGTGATCGAATCAGCCTCTCATATCGGCGCATGGAAATGGTGCTTCCGGATCCCGGCCGCCATTGCATTAGCCGGATCCATAGGCCTGTTCCTGTCTTTACGGGATACCCCCTCGTCCGTTGGATTACCGGAACTACACATCACCAACAAAAAAGGAAAAGACTCATCAGCAGAATATAAAGCATTTATACGTAAACATGTATTCCGTAATAAATGGATCTGGATATTAGGAATCGCCAATTTTTTCGTTTATATTGTCCGGTTTGCAATATTGGACTGGGGTCCTACTTTCCTGAAAGAAGCACATGGGATGTCATTAGCCCATGCAGGATGGACAGTTGCCGTATTTGAAATTTTCGGTATCATAGGCATGTTAATTGCAGGTTGGGCTACCGATAAATACCTAAAAGGAAAAGCTCATCGGACCTGTGTTTTTTGTATGATAGGCGTCGCCGTTTTCATGACCGTATTCCTATTCCTGCCCTCTTCTGTCCCACCCTGGATCATGATCGCCGTACTGGCGATGGCCGGATTTTTCATTTACGGTCCGCAGGCCCTTATTGGAATAGCGGCCGCCAACCAGGCAACAAACCGTGCAGCAGCAACCGCAAACGGACTAGCCGGCTTATTCGGATACGCAAGCGGTATCGTTTCAGGAATCGGCGTCGGTTATTTTGTGGATATGATCAGCAAGGTAAACCCCGGCAAAAGCTGGGACTATGTATTTATGGGAATGATCAGCGTAGCGGTTTTAAATATTTTCATCTTTATGCTGATGTGGAAAGCAAAAGCTGACGGCTATGAAGAAGAACGATCTTGCTAATGATAAAAAATCCTGCAATGAAAAATAAACTATCAAAAATCAAACATGTTGCTCTTGACATGGATGGAACAATCTATATGGGAGATACGCTATTCCCCTATACGATCCCGTTTCTTGAAAAACTGAAACGGATGAATATCTCTTATTCGTTTCTCACAAACAATCCATCCAAGTCAATCGACGACTATCTATCCAAGCTTAAAAAAATGGGGATTCATGCAGAAAGACAAGAAGTATACACGACTACCGGAGCTACGATAGATTATATAAAAGAGCGCTATCCGGAAGCAAAGCGGCTTTTTCTGCTCGGTACCGATAGTATGATTTCCCAATTCGAAAAAGCCGGATTTGCTTCTACCGGGGATACTCCCGGTGATATTCCGGACATCATTGTTGCGGCATTCGATACGTCGCTTACGTATTCCCGTCTGTGTCGCGCTACCTGGTGGGTTTCCCTGGGAATACCTTACATAGCGACTAATCCCGATTACATCTGTCCGACAGATCAACCGACGATTCTTGTGGATTGCGGCTCTATATGTAAATGTATTGAGCATGCAACCAGCCGAACCCCTGATATCACACTTGGAAAACCCAATCCAAACATGCTGCTTGGCATAAGACAACAGAAAAAACTGTTAACAGAAGAAATCGCAATGGTAGGCGACCGTATCTATACGGATATTGCAATGGCACATAACGCCGGGGCCATCGGCGTACTTGTTCTTTCTGGAGAAACAACATCCGATATGGTCAACAAAGCATCCACAAAACCGGATTTAGTAGTAAAAAACATTGAAAAATTAGGCCTGTTATTAGAAACGGCAAAAACAGAGCATTTTTATCAAAACAAATCTGTATGATATCTCATAAAAGAAAATATTCCATGAATATTACCAGTCAGTTTAGGTATAACATTGAATAAAAATTTTAATTTTGCGATGGAAACGAAAAAAAAGAAAATCATGGGAGCCGTTAAATTTCAATACTTTTTTCTTTTTATACTTTTTGGGCAGTGTTTAAATGCTCAAAAAAAGAATGAGAATTATATTTCTTTTAAAAGCGCGAAAGAAGTCGGGTCTTATTTTGCTTATAAAGCAGATAATTCTGTTCTGGTCAGCGCTCATAGAGGCGGGCGGGAGCCGGGTTTCCCCGAAAACAGTATAGAAAATTTTCAGCATGTGCTGGAATATATGCCTGCTTTTTTTGAAATCGATCCGCGCTTGACAAAAGATAGCGTGATTGTATTGATGCATGATGCGACGCTTGACAGAACAACGGATATGTCGGGGAAATTAGCTGATTATACCTGGGCGGAATTGCAATCTGTCAGGTTAAAGGATAATAAAGGGAATGTGACTTCCGCAAAAATTCCAACCCTTGAAGACGTCATTGTCTGGAGTAAAGGTAAAACCGTTATTAATCTGGATAAGAAAGATGTACCCCCTCATATGATTGTCGCTTTGATAAAAAAACATAAGGCGGAAAAGCATGTCATGGCGACTGTGCATACGGGTGCGCAAGCCCGATATTATTCGGATCATTTGCCCGGGATTATGTTGTCTGTCTTTTGCAGGAATGAGAAAGAATATGAAGATATACTTATCTGTGGCGTTCCCTGGAAAAACATGATCGCTTATGTCGGTCCGACGATCGATGAGTCAAATAAGCGTATTGTGGAAAATTTGCGGGCGAAAGGCGTGAGGTGTATGGTGTCATATGCCCCGACTCATGATACATTGAATGCGATGGAAGAAAGACAGGACGCCTATAAGAAGGATATGGAAAAACGTCCTGATATTATAGAATCGGATTTTCCTTTGGAAATATGGTCAATATTGAAAAAATAACGTTAACGAATATATGTTCGGTAACATAATAATTAAATAGATATGTCGCGAATAAAAGAAGCGCTGAGAGCAGCAAGAGAGACAAAGGCTTTGTGGATTGAGGCGGATATTCTTCCGCGGATTGCGGAATTATTCAGGGAACAGTTTCCTCGCCGGAGAGCTGTTGTTATTGCTGATACTAATACGTATGACGTTGCAGGACGACAGGTAGAAAAACACATTACCGCTGCCGGGATAGAGCAGGAATCTCCTTTTATTTTCACAGATCCGGGATTGTACGCAGAATATTCTTATGTGGAAAGATTGACGGATTTTCTGAGAAATATAGACGCTATACCTGTGGCCGTAGGGTCGGGTACAATAAATGACTTGACAAAACTGGCGTCATTTCTTACGGAAAGACAATATCTGTGTGTTGCGACAGCTGCATCTATGGACGGTTACACAGCTTTCGGAGCCTCTATCACTGCGGGAGGAGCCAAACAAACATTTACCTGTCCTGCGCCACAGGCTTGTCTGGCAGACGTCCATATTATCCGTGAAGCTCCTTCCGAAATGACAGCTTCAGGTTATGCCGACCTTTTTGCAAAGATTGTGGCCGGCGCCGACTGGATATTGGCAGATGCACTGGATATCGAACCGATCGATTATCAGGCCTGGAATATTGTTCAGGGAGGGCTTCATGACGCTTTATCGGATCCGGAAGGCGTTAGAAACGGACAATCCGACTCGATTTCAAAATTAACGGAAGGACTTATGTTAGGAGGTTTTGCCATGCAATGGTCGCAGACAAGTCGTCCGGCTTCGGGAGCAGAACATCAGTTCAGCCATTTATGGAATATGGAGCGCCACCTTAACAAGGGCAAACCTGTTTCGCATGGTTTTCAGGTAAGTATCGGCGCTATTGCCATTACGGCCTTTTATGAGCAGGTATTAAAAACCCCTATGGAGAAACTTGATATTGAGGCGGCCTGTAAAGCGTGGCCAACATTGGAGGAGTCGGATAGAATGGCTATGGATATATTCAAAGGAACCGATTTCCCGGAAATAGGGTTGAATGAAACGAGAGCAAAATACATTGATAAAGCCGGTTTATCCGGACAGTTAAACCTCTTGATCGCGAAATGGCCTGAAATAAAATTGAGACTGGAAAAACAGTTGCTTCCTTATGCGGAGGCGAGAATGAGGCTTGAAAAGGCGGGGGCGCCGGTAGAACCGGAGGAAATCGGTATTTCGCGCAGGAGGCTTCGCGAGACATTTATCCGTTCACAGTATCTCAGGCGGCGTTTTACCGTCCTTGATCTGGCTGTTCGTACCAATTATATGCGCCAATGGCTTGAGAATTTGTTTGGAAAGGGCGGAATATGGGAAGT
>JAIROL010000187.1 GCA_031257565.1 Tannerella sp.
ATCGTTGTGTCCTGACACTAAGAAAACCAGCATTTTACGTGAATTGATCCTCCTTTCATAACTATTTTTGGAGGCAGGACGATATTTTATACCCAAAAAAGCGGAAAAAGGCTGTCATCTCATTTACATTTATTAACGCAACTTCCGATAAATTAACACAGCTTCCAATAAAGTGGAGTTTTCGGACAGACACTAGTTATGTCACGCGAAACCTTTTTCACATCCGCTGTAAAAGTTCACGAAAATAACGTCCGCCGCCATTTTCCAGTCGCTCATCGTCAAGCGTAAAACCTTTCACAATGTACTCTTTGAGGCGTTCCGTTGCCCATTGGCGAAACTTCGTGGCGACTATTCATCAGCAGGGCATATACAATGGCGGGTATAGCCATTGTTCCAATGTTGAAAATAAAATGAAAAGATGCTATCTTTGCGGTATTAAAAAAAAGAGTTATGCTTCACGGACACGGCGATGACGTACATAAATTCAGGAATATAACGATCAACTTCAGTTCCAACATATCCGGTAAAACGGATTTGTCCGGATTATACAGGAGACTCACGAAACGAATGAAATGTGTGGCCGCTTATCCCGAACCCGAACCGTCCGGTTTGGAAGCGCAAATAGCTGCAATGTACGGCATACAACCTGATGAAGTCTGCGTAACAAATGGCGCTACGGAAGCAATATATCTTATCGCACAGACTTTTCGCGGAATGAAAAGTTACGTACTCCAGCCCACATTCAGCGAATATGCCGACGCTAGCAGGCTACACGGACATACGGTAAAATCAATCTATTCTCTTGACAATATCGACGATAATGCCGATATCGTCTGGTTATGCAACCCAAACAATCCGACAGGCGAAGCAAGGCCTGAAAACAAGCTGAAAGAACTGATAAAAACGCATCCATCGGTTTGCTTTGTTATTGACCGGAGCTATGAAGATTTTACATATAAAAAACTTTTTTCCGCTGCAGAAGCAGCGGAATGGCCGCAGGTGATATTGCTTCATTCCGCAACCAAACGATATGCTATCCCCGGCCTCCGATTGGGATATATAACCGCATCAGCAGCTTTATTACAACAGATACGCATACAACGGATGCCTTGGTCAGTCAATGCGCTGGCCATAGAAGCCGGATATTTTTTGTTTCAGGATCATCCATCGGCGCCCTCGTTTTTCTCCGACGCCCACAGCGCGGAACCATGTGCGGAAAACGCCTCACAGTCCGACGCCCCTCCTCCGTTTCCTGCCCTTAACGAACTATTGGCTGAAACCGAACGCCTGCGCAACGCGATTGAAAACTTAAAAATCGCAGAAGTGTGGCCTACGGATACGCACTTTTTCCTTATGCGATTAAAAACAGGTAAGTCCGCTTTACTGAAAAAATATCTTGCGGAAGAACATGGCATCCTGATACGTAATGCGTCCAATTTCGAGGGTTTGGACGACTCTTTCGTACGAATCGCAACTCAAACGCCGGAAGAAAACAGCCTTTTAATAAAAGCCCTGGAAGCATGGAGAAGTTCCTTTATCTATTGATTCCCCTCTGTGCTGGCTGGATTCTTGACAAACAATTTGGAGATCCTTCCATACTACCTCATCCGGTCGTATTTTTCGGACGCATGATTGCTTCCGGAGAACAAAAATTTAATCACGGAGACCGACGCTTTTGGAAGGGAGCCATGATGTCCGTGACGCTTATCGCCGGCACATTTCTTTTCTCACTGGTTATCTGTTCCATGCTCAGCGCTAAAATTATCGGTACGCTGCAATTATGGATATATATTATTGTCGCTTCTATTTTCGTTTTCTACTGTCTCGCAGGAAAAACGTTAATGAAAGAAGTCCGTGAAGTATTCCACGCATGCGACCGTTCTTTGGAAAATGGTCGTCGGCAAGTTTCGCGCATTGTCGGACGCGACACATCCAATCTGTCCGGACAGGAGGTCCGGACAGCGGCTCTCGAAACGTTGGCGGAAAACATGAGCGACGGTGTGATTGCGCCTCTATTCTGGTATATGTTACTCGGCATACCCGGTATGCTCGCTTACAAAATGATAAACACACTCGACTCAATGATAGGATACCGCAATGAGCGTTTCATCATGTTCGGCCGGCTCGCCGCGCGTATCGACGATTTTGCAAACTACATTCCCGCCCGCCTGACCGCCCTATTAATGATCTTGGTAAGCGGTAAATGGTCGTTATTTCCGTTCGTCTTCAAATACGGAAAAAATCATTTAAGTCCTAACTCCGGATATCCCGAGGCAGCATTGGCCGGAATCCTTAACTGTCGGTTCGGAGGTCCGCATGACTATTTCGGAGAGACTGTGGATAAACCTTATATCGGCGCAAACGACCGGATCCTCGCAACTCAAGATATGAAAAACGCCATAAGAAATGCTCAATATACGGAACTCCTCGCTATAATCATCTGCATCGCGGTATTGTGCCGGTTATCCTTTCCTGCATAATTTATTTAGTCGCTCCTTAAAATCAGGATAACAAATTGAATATCAATAAAACAATCACAAAAGAGTTTGGGTAGATGGCGAAAAATATTTGTACCCCAACCTTGTCAAATGTATCATTGGATGCTCATCGCAATAAACATTGATAAACGATACTTTTATTGATGCCAAAGTGTTCATTTCATTCCTTTATCAACTCAAGGAATGCTATGCCGACAAACCTGTAAAAATCGTCCCGGACAATGCAAGATATCAACATTGCAAGGCGGTTATGGAATTGGCTGAATGTTTAGGGTTAAGCATGAGGATTTATTGTAAATCCTCATGCACTACGGACCTGCCTTTCCACGAACGTTTCTTGTGGGAGTAAACGCTTCGATATAGCCGAAGTTAAAGTCAATGTGTTGGTTTCCAATGGCGCTGGTCGTTCTGCTACTTCAATGCCGAACACTTTGGACAGTACCCGGATATGGTACACGAAACCGTCTGCACGTCGTATTCGGGCGGCAGCGGCGCAATGAGGGCCGGCATGTCCATGCAGAATACATGTTTGCAACTCATGCAGTGGAAATGCAAATGATTGTCGTTATGCCTTTCATGGCTGCAATCATGGCAGAGGGCATAGTACGTTTTCCCGTTTTCTCCCGCAATTTTGTGAATTTTGCCGTCGTCGCAAAATCCCTGCAGGATGCGGTAAATGGTAACACGGTCTAACTGTCCCGACAGCTGTTTTTCAATATTTTCATGACACAGGGCCGATTCGGATGCTTCCAGAACGCTCATTACCTTTTGCTTGGTTTTTGTATTTCGCTTTTTCTTGTCCATACGTCTTATTCCTTAATTTTTATGCTTACTGCCGCCAGCTGCTGCCAGCCCGAACGATCGGTCAGGCGCACCATGAGATGATAGTCTCCCGCGTCGATGCCGGCGGGAACGGCGATTTCATTGTCTGCCTCAAACGTTTGCCGTCCGTCAGGAATAGCGTAATCTGTGTTGAAAACCCAGCTATTGACGGGCGTTTTCTTTTCGTCCTGTTCGCATTCAACGTTGCCGGTCGAGTGCGAATGGTGGTCGAAATTGTGATGAATCTCGATGTTGTAACTGCCCAGTTCGGCATTGTCGGAAAACTGCGCATGGAAAGTAAAGCTTTCGCCGCGTTGCAACTGTGTGCAGTTTTGCGGGAAACCGACCTCAATCGCAGGTTTTTCCATGTCTTTGCTTTCTTCTTCGCCGCACGAAAACAAGGCAAAAACCAGCATGTAAAAAATTAATAACTTTTTTGTCATAGAATTTTCCATTAAAAGCACACAGATAACAACGGATAAACATGATTCTTATTGTGAAAATCCGTGTTATCCGTATGCCTGACACGTTTACTCTTCTTCCGCGATTACTTCCAGTTCCGCTTCTGCCGTCGCGGTTTGACCCGCCTGGTCTTTGACGGTCAGGTGCAGGTGGTACTCGCCCGTGGGCGCCTCGGCAGGGATGTCGATGTGTTCGTGAAATTCAGCGTTTTTCAATCCGAAATACTTGCTGCCGGCGCCGAATTTTTCTTCAATCTCGAAACTGCCGCCTTCTTCCTGATGGATTTCGACCGCAATTTCGGCAATCAAACCTTCGGCAACGATTTCTGCTTTGAGGTGCAGTTCTTCACCCGCCGCCACTTTGCCTTCGGGCGCATCGTGGCTGCCTGCTTCCGTGATTTCTACTACCGGTTTTGCCGGCGTTTTGTCTTCGTCTTTTTTGCAAGACGTAAGGGCGAGCATACTCAAGCCCACAAGGAACATCGTTCCCAAAAATAATTTTTTTTTCATTGTTTTAAAAAAATTGGGTTAAACATATCGTGTGATTCAAAAATTAAATCCTAACAGGATTGAAAAATTCCGTCCCGCTTCGGGAACGTCTATCAGGCGGTAAAAGCTCGTATGGTTGTAATATCGCTTGTTCAACAGGTTGTTTGCCTGCAATGACATTTTTAACAGGGGGTGATGCTTCCATGCTTTTAACACAAACGTGCGCCCCGCAGCCGCATTGACTAAGCCGTACCCCGGCGTAGTATTTTCGGGCGGGACTATCTCGTTTTGAGGCGCTACCGCTCTGTAATCCATTGAAATGAAGCCGTCTTTGCCCGACCATTTCGTTTGCGGCGAATATTTTACGCCGAAAGTGGCGCTTGCAGGCGGAGTAAACGGCAAAGAGTAGCCCCGTTTGTCGCCCGACAGTTGCCGCGCATACAGGTAATCGCCCGACAGTTTCAATTCTAACTGACTGATTATTTTGTAATTAGCGTTACATTCAAATCCCTGCCGGAAGACGCGGGTTTGCGTGTAGTAATACTTTTGCAGTCCTTCGTAATATTCGGAAGTGGGATTGAGATAAATGTAATTCGGGAAAAAATTCACAAACGGCTCCACCTGAATATCCAATTTTTCATTGTGCCAGTTCACGCCGGCGTCCCATTGATACGATTCTTCGGGTTGCAATCCGGTATTGCCTTTTTCATAACGGAAAATATGATAATTCACGCCGTCCGAGCCTAATTCTTTTGGAATGGGAGCGCGGAAACTTTTGCCGAAATTCGCCTTAAAGTTCCAGTTGTTTAAATCATAATTTACACCCAACGAATACGTTATCGAATTAAATTTGCGCTTTAGTTTTTCGGAGCGGATTTTATAATCTTCCTTGCCGTTTCCGTCGGGCGTTTTGTACCAGTCGCGGTATTCGTCGATTTCCGTAAGGATATAATCAAGGCGCACGCCACCGCTGACTATCAGATTTTCGGATATTTCCCATTTGTCAAAAACATACGCGCCCAAGGCGGCCGTGCGGAAATCGGGAATGATAAATCCCCAGCCGCTGCGGCGATTGTTCTGGTATTCACCGTTGAAACCCGCATGGATATGATGCTTTTCGGCAAGTGAAAATTTCGCGCACAAGTTTGCCGTAAAGGTATGTTTATTGTATTGCCGCTCCAGCGTGTTGGGAGGCGTGGGCATATAGCCGTGAGAAACAGGCTCGGAAAACTCCTGCCGAAAATTGTTCTGAAATGCAAAATCACCTTCAACAGTCATATTGTCAAATTGATACTTCGTATGGTTCATTGCCTTGACGTGATTGACGGCATGATAAGGTAAATCGATGTCGCGGCGGCGGCGGTCGTAGTCGATTTCCGACAGGCGCACTTCCAGTCCGTGAGCGTTGGCAAAAAATCCGCTTTTGGCGTAAATGTCCGACAGATAGAACGTGGTAAGAAACCTGCCCGACAAGTAACCAACGTGCAGTCCGCCGTTTCGCTCTTTCCCTGCCGTATTACGCAAACGTCTTTTTTTCAATTTTATATAATATGAATAATACGGAATGCTGTCGGCGGGAATTTGGTAGTCGGCATAATCGACCAGCGTGAGATTCGCCTTGTACCAGAAGCCGTTTTTCCGCCCGCCCATACGTGCCGAAAGTCCTGCGGATTCGTTGTTTGTGCGTCCGAAAAGGTTAATCTCGCCCTCGAAATTCTGTTGCGGAATGTACGCCGATTTCAGGTTAATCACTCCCGAAATGGCGTCGGAGCCATAGTGCAAGGCCCCTGCGCCTTTGACGATTTCCACGTTGTCGAGCGCAAACTGGTCGATTTCGAGTCCGTGGTCGTCTCCCCACTGCTGTCCTTCGTGTTTTACACCGTTTTCTGCCACGAGCATCCGGTTGAATCCCAATCCACGGATGGCAGGTTTGGATTGTCCCGAACCGATGCTCATAGCCTGTATGCCCGGGATTTTTTCCAGACTTTGCATCAGGCTGCCCGCAAAATTCTGTTTCAGAAACGACTGCCTGATCTGCATCACGTTTTGCGGCGATTTCATCAGGATAGCTCGCCGGCTGTTCCCTTCTACAACGACTTCTTCAAGCGACACAATCGTATCGCTTCTGCTTTGGGCAAATGCGTTAACTGATAACGTAAACATAGTTAATATCAGGATATTAACTCCTTCTATTCGATTCATAACAATTAATTAACGCCACAAAGTTACAATAAACATTCGATAGTGCAACAATGTTGCATTATTAAATGTTTATAAATTATCCTTAAAATATTTGTTAACTGATGAAAGCGACGTCTGCCGCATGCGCTTTCGTTATCTCAATCAAATCCGTTGTCCCGATTTTCATTTTTATTATGTATTTATATATTTAGTGGATTTGATATTTTGATGAAAACATTTTGTTATGTCCGTCATTTGTCCGTTGTCAATGCGATATAAATGTTGATTCGTCACAGGCGAATCAAGTCCGCCCAGATTTTCGATATATGCGCCCAACTTGATGTAGTCGAAATATTTTTCCGCATCTTCAAATAAGCCGGAACGCCCCGAATACCATGCCGCTTTTATGCCGCAGTTTCGTGCAAAGCCGGCCAATTTCAAGACTTCCGGCGGTTCGGCGTCGCCGCCCATAAAGCAAATGCAGGTAATGGAGGCGCCGTATGCGTCAAGTAATTTTACAAGCATATTTTCGTTCAACGTTTCGCCAATGTCGTCCTGTAAATGCGGACTGTGACAACCGGCACACCGGTTGGGACAACCGGAAATGTTGAGCGCCAATGTTACCTCGCCGGGGATTTCCTGAAAAACTATATCATAACTTGCATACCGTAGCATAATGTCTTCTTTTTGCCTCCTCCTGTCTTGGCTGCGAAAAATTACTGATCCGTTTCATATAGCCGATAATGCGCGTGAGGTAATCCAGATTCACGCCGCCGCACCGGGGGCATTTTTTCAAATTCCGTTTGTCGATATGCCCACAGTTATTACAAACCGTATTTGGAATGTTAAATGTGAAATAATTGCAGCCTTCCTGCGTGGCTACGCGCAGCAGTTGGCGGTATTGCTCGCGGTTTAAATGTTCGTCTAAATTCAGGTGCAGGGCGGAGCCGCCTGTGAGCCGTTCGATGTATTTGCGACCGTGCAGGCGAAATTTATCGACAATATTCAATTTTTCATCTTCAACGATGTAGAAATAACTGTTGTAGCAGTCGCGCGGCGCTTTGTAGCCGGCTTCCCTGTCCCATTTGGCGTGTTTCACGCCAACGTTTTCGGCGGGAATCATTTCGCAGTTGAACATTACTTCTTTTGTCCGGTATTTCTTATTGTACCGTTCAACAATTCCGAGTACCTGACCGACAAAATTTTCATATTCGGGATTATCGTTTATCTCAATTCCTGAAAACTCTGCCGCTTCCACCAAACCGTTTACGCCGATGGTCAGGTATTGTCGTCCCATGTTGATATAGCCGGCGTCAAATAAAGGCAACATGCCTTTTTCCTGCATGTACTTCAGGTTTTCGTTATAGGCCAATTGCACCTTGTGCGCCAAATCGACGACTTCTTCAAGAAAAAACTGATACAAAACCCCTTTTCGCCTCGCGTGCTGGATACAGCGGTTCAGGTTAATTGTCAGCACGCTTTTTGAGCCGGTGGAAACGCCGCCTGCTCCCAGCGTGTAACTGAATCCGTTGTCCTGTATCTCGTTGCGCAGCCGGCAGCAACTGCTGAGCGAATCCGCGTTGTCGCTCATATAGGTAAAGAACGAATGTCCTTCGGCATACATTTCCGCGGTGAAGTCGCCATATTCACGGTCTTTCGGTTCGCCGTCCGCCGTCAGCAATGCCATTGTTTCCACCGGAAAAGTCAGTATCGCACGGGTACGTTCCCCGTTAAACCATTTCATGAAACGTTTCTGTAACCAGTTGAGCGAGTTCCAGTCGGGTTTGCTGCCATTGGGAAAGACGAAGTTTTCGAATAAACTATCAAAATAATATCTGTCGTAGTAAGATATATTCCAGAATACCGCCTGAAAATTCCGCGCTCCGGTCGGTTGGTTAATCGAATAGACAATCTGCTCGAAATAGTCGGTAATCACCTTGTCCAGCGTGCGCTGCTTCTTGGATAAATCAACCACATTGTTGGCATGCAGATAGTAATCTTCGCCGTATTCCAGTCCGATAAAATAGTTCATGTACATCAGAAATTCGGGCGTAGCACAGGCGCCGCTCAACATGCTGGAGACCATGAAAACCATATTGACAAATCCGCCGCAAAAGGATTTCAGGTTGGTAGGGGCTTTTGAATTTCCGCCGATAGAGGTTGTTCCTCCTGTCAGCCAGGGATACATGGTGATGCTGGCGCAATAGTTTGCCAGACTGGTTTCATCATTCTTGTAAATAAAGTGATTGTTGAGCAAGTCGATATAACGGTCGGCCACTTCCTTGCCGTACATGTCTTTCAATCGGTCGGTAAGCAGCCGGCGGTTGAGGCGGATAAAATTGGATTTGGGAAGCTCGCCGATAAGGGTTGCCATGTTTTTGTTTTCGACATTGGCGTTAGCGTCAAATTTACTGCCTGTTGCTGCATTTGTAGCGTCGCAATAGTCCATCAGGAATTTGAGCTTGTCGAGCACTTCCCTGTCCTCCAAATGTTTTTGCCTGTACAGCATATAAGACTTGGCGACGGCGTAATATTTTTCTGCCATCAGCGCTATTTCCACCTGATTTTGAATTTCCTCCACAGTAGTTTCATTCGTGATGCTCACCCGACTCAAAATGTTGGTAATGACCTCCTGTGTCGCAAAACTTCCTACCGATAAAAATGCTTTCGCAATCGCATTTTTGATTTTCTCAATAGAAAATGCCTCTTTCTTTCCGTCTCTTTTAATAATAAATAATTCCATATGTAATTAATTTAAACTGTTTTCCTGTTTTACATGATAATAAATTCGGTCGGATACGGGAAAAGGAAGAAAGGTATTTCTACATTGATATGAAAAAACCTGTCCTGCCGCTTTTCACCCGAAAGCGCCGATTATTGTTTGATGCGGCAGGTCTTCTGACTTGTTTCCGGCGATGCGCCTTCCCAACCTTTGCGGTCAGTGGCTAAAGGTATGCATGCCATTGAGTAAAACTTACAGCTACGGGGATAGTTCCCGACTTTCACAGGATTCCCTTTTAATCCAATCAAAATTGGAACCGTATCTGGAGACAAATGTAGATATTTTATTGATATAATATTCCCAAACGGACAACTTTTTTTATCTCATTGATAAAAAAGTTTCCATAAAATAATGGTAACTATCTTATAAATAGATATTTAAAAAACAACAATTGCTTGAAAATTTTTCATTTAGCACAATCATGTATATATTGCTTCTTATTTTTTCTCTAATAGCCACTTTGCTACATTGATGATTTTTATGCCTTCCTCCACCGATTCATACTCGTCGGTGGTGAGCAGGTATTTCGGGTAACTGTCTTTGATTTGCCGTAGAGGGCGGAGTTCACGCTGCATGGTAACGACTTCTTTTGCAGTGTATGCTACCTGATAGTAAGCCTGTTCGCCGTGTTCCGACCGCGTAACGAAGTCCACCTCGCTGTCGCCGTGTTTTCCTGTCCAAATGCTGTTTCCGCGCCGCCGCAGCTCCAGATAAACTACATTTTCAAGTATGCCCTATATCCTGAAAGCTGTTTTTTCCCAGCAGGATATTTCTCAATCCTACATCTGCAAGATAATATTTTTCCTGCGTGGCGAGTTGCTGTTTGCCTTTTATGTCAAAGCGGCTTGCCTGATAGAGGACAAAGCTGTCGGTCAGATAGCGCAGATACGCCTCCACCGTTTTGTTGTCCACCGGCTGACCGTCTGTTTTCAGCGCTTTTGCAATATTATTCGGCGACGCCGGCGACCCGATGTTACCGGCAATGTATTTCAACACGTTGGAAAATGCGCGTACGTTTCTCAGCTTGTACCGCTGTACGATATCCTTTTCTATCACCGTATTGTAAATGGCTTGCAGATACCTTGCCTGAGCGCCCGGATTGCTTTGTTTCAGTTTGATGCCTTGAGGAAACGACGTCTCGCTCATGTAATCGTTGAGCAGGCTGTTGCGGTTGATATGTTTCGAGCCGGCGTCTATTTCGAGTATTTGAAGATATTCGTTAAACGACATCGGAAGAATGATCAGGTCAAAATCCCTGAAATTGTCTAATAAAGCCGTGTAATGCACTCTTGTTATTGTCTTTTCCATATCGACTGTTATTATTTTTTGATAACAAAGATATGCAATATTTTTTTAGTTTCGGGAATATGCGTCGCTTTCTATTCCTGAAAAAACGGAAAAACCATATACTTTTAGGAATAGAAATCCCGGATAACATTGAAATGCGGAAGTGAGAAATATCGGGCGCATCGAAACTTGTCCGCACAAACGTACATTCGTCAGTGCATACTCAAACTCTACACAGACCCGCCCTTACGAACTCATCGCATAGCCTGACAACGACAAAATCAGCCAAATAGAAAAGCCGGAACGAAACCGGCAGGGTTTACTGTGGCCCCGACCGAAAAATCACCTGTTTTTGGGCTTTTTATGTATTCCTCCAGTCCGGTTTTATCTCCGGATTGAAATTTTTCGTCCGAAAAATCCTGAAAATCCACTGCAAAAAACAATCATTTTTGACCTGTGAAATAGTTCAGCCAACATAGAAAATGACTTGCGGATTTTAGGAATTACAGTATTTTTTGTTAAAATATTTTTTTTAAAAAAAACTATTGAATATATTTGTGGTGCGATTTTAGGATTCAGAATCTTTTCTAAAAAAACAACGGTTCTGTCTTGAATTCGATGACGCACTTGTGCCGGTTAATGGCAGGTATTTGTCAGAGAGATGCATAGATTACGTGCGTAATACGCATAAAAGATCTTTTCAAAGAGAAAATTTATTATAGTTTCTTTTGATTCCATGCATTGTTTATAGAGTTAAACAACGGTTCGTGTGCAGTTTTCAACTGTTAATTATTTAACTAAATTAAGCATCAGTCCCATGCTTTTTTATGTATAACGCCGACTGGGGGACAGGGAGGCAACAAAAGAACATTTTATGATGTATAAAAAATGCAAAAAACTTCTTTTTTTAGTTCTTCTGGTCATATCCATTGGAACTGTGAGCGCCCAAACTTCTTCCGTCGCGGGTACGGTCATTTCTGAAGAGGATGGGCAACCGATTATCGGAGCTTCCGTATCGGTGAAAGGAACTCAGATTGGTACCGTAACAGATGTAGATGGAAAATTTACGTTAACAAACGTACCAAGTACAGCCAAAACATTACAAGTCTCATTTATTGGAATGGAAACGGAGGAAGTCGCCATCAAGCCCATTCTTGAAATCGTGATGCGCACAAATGCCCAACAACTGGATGAAGTGCTTGTGACGGTGGCTTATGGTACCGTCAAGAGAACTTCGCTCACAGGCGCTGTATCTTCGGTAAGTCAGGAGCAGATTGAGATGCGTCCGGTGTCCAGTGTGACTTCCGCACTTGAAGGTACCACTTCGGGCGTACGGATTAACAGCACTTATGGGCAACCCGGCGATGATCCTTCCATTTATATTCGTGGATATAACACTGTGAACGGTTCCAGCGACCCGCTTTATGTAATTGATGGCGTTCCTTTCGGCGGCAACATATCAGATCTCAATCCTCAGGATATTGAAAGTATCTCCGTTCTGAAAGACGCCGCCTCTTGTGCCTTGTATGGTAACCGCGGCGCTAATGGCGTTATCCTGATTACTACACGCAAGGGTATTTCCAGTAAAATCAGCTTCGACCTGAAAGTAAATCAAGGTACATACTCCCGCGGCATCAAAGAGTACGACCGTACCTCGGCCCGTCAGTTCATGGAAGCCAGTTGGCAGAATCTGAGAAATGTGCGTATATCCGACAAGGGGGAGACGGCCGCTGCCGCTGCAGAATATGCTTCAAAGAACCTGATTTCCGACGCATTGTACCTGAATATCTGGAATAAGCCGGACGATCAGTTGTTTGATGCCAACGGCAATCTGGTAGCTGACGCCCGGATACTTTCCGGCTATGCCGACGATTTGGACTGGTACAAAGAGGCTATCCGCGACGGTTACCGCCAGGAATACTCGTTCAGTGGCAGTGGAGCCACTGAAAAGAGCGACTATTATTTTTCTCTCGGTTATCTGGACGAGAAAGGGTATGTGACAAACGCAGACTTCGACCGTATTTCAGCCCGTACTGTCTTGAACCTCAATCCCAAGAGATGGATCAAGGCAGGCATTACGCTGTCGGGCACCCATCAAGTGACCAACTATACCAGCGGCGATAGCGATGCCTCTTATACAAACGCCTTTATGTATGCACGTGAGATTGCTCCTATTTATCCGGTACACCTGCATAATGCGGACGGCACGTACAGACTGGACGCCGAAGGTAACAAACAGTATGATTCGGGATTCTACACGAACGACGAAGGCGAAGGTATGACTACCCGTAATCAGTATCCCGACCGCCACGTCATCTGGGAGAACGAACTGGACCTTGACCAGACCGTGCGTAATACCATGCAAGGCATTGCTTATGCCGATATCAAATTCCTGAAAGACTTCACTTTCACCCTGAAAGGTGATTTGAACGTGCGTAATTCGGAAAGCGCCTCTTATAATAGCGCCATTATCGGCAATGGTAAGGGTAACTTGGGACGCGCCAGCCGCACGATCTATCGCTACAAGAACTATACGTTCCAGCAACTGTTGAATTGGGGTCATGCGTTTGACAAGCACAATGTCAGCGCATTGATCGCCCACGAAAACTATTCTTACAATTATAATTACATCTATGGATATAAGACCACGGAAGTATTTGCCGGAAAGCCGAATTTCTCAAACTTTACCGATATTACCAGCCTGAGCGGTTACGAGAACAACTACCGCACGGAAAGCTATCTGGGACGCGTCCGTTACAACTACGACGACAGGTACAACCTGGAGGTTTCTTTCCGTCGCGACGGGTCCTCACGTTTCGTCAAGGAAAACCGCTGGGGTAACTTTGGCAGCATCGGCGCCAACTGGATTATTTCAAGAGAAGATTTTATGAAATCGGCGGACTGGGTGAAAAACCTGAAGCTGCGCGCTAATTGGGGACAAGTAGGTAACGACGCGGGCGTAGGTTACTATGGTTATATGGGCCTCTATGTCGGAAGCCAGAATGCCAATAAGGGCGCTTATTATCTGAGCCAAAACGAAGCGCTCGATATTCAATGGGAAACCGGCGAAGCATTTGGTTTTGCAATGGAAGGCCGCCTGTTCAACCGGTGGAACCTTAGCGTGGAATACTTTGACAAGCGCAACAAGAATTTGCTGTTTAATGTGTATCTGCCACTTTCGGCCGGCGCCACCTCAAACACTGCCGCCGAAGCGACGATCTCTAAGAATTTGGGAACCATTTCAAACAAAGGCGTTGAAATCAGTACGGATATTGATCTTTACAAAGATAAGGACTGGACAGTGAATTTTAACGCCAACGCCTCTTTCATCAAGAACAAGGTATTGACTCTGCCCGAACAAAACAGAAAGGAAGGTATCATCTCCGGTAACTATAAGATTATGGAAGGCAAAAGCCGCTATGAGTTCTTTCTCTATACTTTTGAGGGTGTGGATCAGTTGACCGGTAATTCGCTCTATAAGGTCGACTTGGAGAAGAACTTCATCAAAATCGGTGAAGACGTCGAAGGAAATAAGGACGGAACGGACATCACCGATAAAGTGACGCTGATAAACGGAACCTACTATGTGAATAACGTGACTTATGCACTGAAAGAGTATCATGGTTCCGCCTTGCCCAAGGTTTATGGCAGTTTCACCGGCTCCGCGGCATACAAGGCATTCAGCCTGTCTGCCTTGTTCACCTACTCTCTGGGCGGAAAGACTTACGATGGCGTGTACCGCTCATTGATGCTTGCCGGTTCTTCACCCAGTAACTACCATTTGGATATCATGCAGTCTTGGAAAGCTGCTCCCGAGGGTATGACCGAGACTTCCGCCGACCGTATCAAGAAAGAGGGTATTCCGCAAATCAACAGTACGCTAAGTTCGGATAACAACACTGCTTCTTCCAGATGGCTCACCAGTTCCGACTATCTGGTAATCAAGAACATCTCTTTGAGCTACCAGTTGCCGAAGTCTTTTGTCAAACGTCTGGATCTGGAGGCCGTCGGCTTCAGCGCAACCTGCGAGAACTTATTGACATTCGCCGCTCGTCAGGGTATGAACCCGCAACAATCCATCAGCGGTAGCCAGTACAACTATCTGGTAAGTCCGAGAGTATTCTCTGTTGGCGTCAACATCAAACTTTAATTGTAAAAACAGTTCGTTATGAAAAAGATATTATCTATTTTAGGAATTGCACTTTTGTTTTTGTCTTGTGCAAGCGACTATCTGGAAACTGTCCCCCAGTCTTCCACCGGCACCAGTACCATCTTTGAATCTGCCGACAACGCCCGGCTAGCCATTAACGGCATCTGTCGGTTGATGGTAAGCCAATATTTAGAGTCACAAGGAATGAACGGTGAAGGCACCATCAAAACATGGTACGGAAATTATCCCGGCAACGATTTTCAGAAATCGAACCTCAGCGGCTGGTCGCCTATCACGAACCTTGACTATACCGAAAGAGCCACATCCACTTACGCCTACTATCCGTGGTTTTACTATTATAAACTGATTGGGAATGCCAATGCCATCATCAGTAACATTGACGCGGCGAGCGGTCCGGACGGAGACAAACTGTTTATTAAAGCCCAAGCATTGACTTTCCGCGCATACAGCTATCTGATGTTGAGCCAGCTTTATTGCCATCGCTGGAAAGACAGCAATAACGGAGCCAGCCGCGGTCTGCCTTTACGTGTCGACCAAAGCACCGGCGAGCTTCCCGCTTCTACCCTGGCCGAGGTCTACCAGCTCATTTACAATGACTTGGATGAAGCTATTGCCGGCTACAAAGAATCCGAACAGAGCCGTGAAAAAGGAGATAACTACAGCCCGGATTTGAGTGTGGCCTATGCCACCTACGCCCGTTCCGCCCTGACCCGCGAAGACTGGACAACCGCCGCCGGTTATGCGGCATTGGCCCGTACAGACTATCCGCTCATGTCAAATGCGGAGTATGTAGACGGCGGTTTCAATACGCCGAACAGCGAGTGGATTTGGAGTTGTTATAGCGCATCCGACCAGACTTTGTATTACTACTCTTTCTTCGCTTACCAGGGAAGCAACTCCAGCGCTTCTGTTTGTAGATCTTATCCGTGCTCTATCAGCAAGGAACTATACAACAAAATACCCGATACCGATGTACGCAAAGGAATGTTCCTGGGTCCGAAAGAGGGTGAGACATACACCACGAGTTCGGGACGCGCCTCAAGCGGCGCCATGTATAATCGCGCCATAGCCGATTATGCGAATAAGCTGTATGAGACAAGTTATATTTTTGCCTATATGCAGTTTAAATTCACTGTTACGGACCAGCCCGGTATAGGTCACGTGAATAATTTCCGTACGGCTGAGATGTACCTCATTGAAGCGGAAGCAAACTGCCACCTCGGCGGGAAGGATACGGAAACGCAAAACCTGTTGATCGCCTTGAACAAGACTTCAGGCCGAAACCCGGACTACGCCTGCGCGAAGACCGGCTCCGACTTACTGGAAGAAGTAAAGCTATACCGCAAGATCGAGTTGTGGGGCGAAGGCTTCGACTGGTTCGACTACAAACGTTGGAAAGAACCGATCAGCCGTAAGACAGAACCCGACGGCAGCTTCCATTCCGCCTTTGCGGTCACTATCAATCCAAGTGACAAGAACCAGTGGACATGGGTCTATCCTGCCAAAGAGGTGGATTACAACGATGCGCTGAATGCTTATCTGGAATAGATATAACATTTATAGATTTTCTCTAAAAGTAAAACAGGACGGCAACTACAAAGCTGAACTCTATTGAGAACACCGTAGTTCTCTGAGCAGGCTTCAAAGCAAGTCGGCATATATTCCAATATCTCAACGGAATATATGCCGCTTTTAAATTTTTGTTGCATTTGGAATTTGAATCTGCCAACGCCAAAATAAATAATTTTATTTTGATATTTCTCTTGATTTTCGTTATTTTTGCATCTGATAGATTAAAATGAAAGAATATGGGGAAAAAAATTTGTTTTTTTATGTTAGCCATGGCTTGTATACCGGCAATATTGCGCGCCGATGATGATGATCGTAAATATCTGGCGGGCGCAGCGCCTGAAGTGGATGGAAAAGTGGTTTTTACAACGGATTTTAATTTGCCGGGAGTCGATCAGAATTCTATTTACGAATACGTGTACAACTGGTTGGATAACCGGATGAAAGCAAACGGGAATGGGAGCCGGATTGCCTATGCCGACAAAGAAAAAGGACAGATCGTCGCCTTCGGAGAGGAGTTTCTGGTTTTCAGCAGTACAGCATTATCCCTGGATCGTTCTTTGATGAGTTACAATCTTGTCGTGTTGTGTAAACCCGGAAAATGTGAAATGCAGCTGGAGCGTATCCGCTATAGCTATGGAGAGGATCGATATACGGCGGAAGAACAGATTGCCGATAAGGTAGCGCTTAATAAGAAAAAAACGTCGATTTACCGCGGATACAAAAAGTTTCGCGTTAATACAATTGATTATGTGGACGAATTGTTTGACGGTGCGCGTATCGCTTTTGGTCTCAAGGAAGAGAAATCAGCGTCTTCTTTAATGGCTCCACAAGTACAACAGGCGAATGCGACCCTTGTTACTCAGGCGGCGTCTGCAACAAATACGCAACCGGTTCAGGTAACTGAAACGCCTGTTGCCGCTCCGGTTGTTGCGGAAGCGACGACCCCGGCGCCGGTATCTGTTCCGGCTGAGACGGCGGTTTCAACTCAGTCGCCGGTTGCTGCGGCTACTGCTTCAGCGCCGCAAACGGCATCTGATTCGCCTCTTTCACTTCAGGGATATAAGCGCCTTTCTCCGGACAAAATTCCCGGTAACATTATCAAGATGCTTAACGAAGACTGGATGCTGATTACTGCCGGTACGGATCAGAAATTTAATATGATGACGGCCAGCTGGGGCGGTCTCGGGACACTTTACGGTAAACCGATGGCGATCTGTTTCATAAATCCGACGCGTTATACTTATCAACTGATGGAAACGAACAATACTTATACATTGACGTTTTATACGGAAGCCTATCGCGAGGCTTTGAATTATTGCGGTTCGCACAGCGGGCGTGACGGCGATAAAGTAAAAGGTTCCGGATTAACTCCGGTAACGACGCCTTCCGGTAGCAAAGCATTTTCGGAAGCATGGTTGATCATCGAATGTCGCAAGATTGTCGGACAGTCGCTGAGTCACGATGCTTTATTCGACGAAAAAATAAAATCGGATTGGGTCGGCAAACAACTCCATAAAATGTATATCGGCGAGATCGTCAATGTATGGGCGAAATAATAAAACAAAAACTTTTACCATTCACAAATCATGGCGGACGATAAAAAAATTATTTTTTCAATGGTGGGGGTCAGTAAGGTATATCCTCCGCAAAAACAAGTTCTAAAGAATATTTACCTATCCTTTTTCTATGGCGCTAAAATCGGCATTATCGGTTTGAACGGCTCCGGAAAATCAACGCTGTTGAAAATTATAGCCGGTCTTGATAACGATTATCTGGGGAATGTCGTTTTTTCTCCGGGATATACAGTCGGATACCTGGAACAGGACCCCCGGCTGACGCCGGGAAAAACCGTTAAGGAAATTGTGCAGGAAGGGGTTCGGGAAACAGTAAATCTTCTGAAGGAATTTGAAGAAGTGAACGAAAAATTCGGCGACCCGGATGTGCTGGAAGATCCGGATAAGATGGATGCATTGATGAATCGCCAGGCCGAATTACAGGATAAAATTGAGGCATTGGATGCATGGAACCTTGACAGTAAACTGGAACGCGCGATGGATGCGCTTCGTTGTCCGCCGGAAGAACAGATCGTAGACGTCCTCTCCGGAGGAGAACGTCGCCGTGTGGCTTTATGCCGTTTGCTGTTGCAGCAACCGGATGTGTTGTTGCTTGACGAGCCGACAAACCATCTCGACGCCGAATCGATTGACTGGTTGGAACAACATCTTCAACAATATGCCGGCACGGTGATCTGTATTACTCACGACCGTTATTTCCTGGATCATGTGGCAGGATGGATTCTGGAGCTTGATCGTGGCGAAGGTATTCCCTGGAAAGGTAATTACTCTTCATGGCTGGATCAGAAAACGCGGCGTATGGCCCAGGAAGAAAAACAGGTAAGTAAACGTCGTAAGACGCTGGAGCGCGAACTTGAGTGGATACGGATGGCGCCCAAAGCCCGCCATGCAAAAGGAAAGGCCCGTTTGAACTCATACGAATCGTTGCTTAATGAAGACCAGCGGGAGCGCGAGACGAAACTGGAAATCTTTGTGCCGAACGGTCCTCGGCTTGGAAACAAAGTAATTGAAGCTCATCAGGTAGCGAAAGCTTTTGGAGACAGACTGCTTTTCGACGATCTTAACTTTATGTTGCCTCCAAACGGAATTGTAGGCGTTATCGGACCCAATGGCGCCGGAAAAACGACTCTTTTCAAGATGATTATGGGCATGGAGACTGTTGATAAGGGGACATTTGAAGTAGGTGAAACCGTGAAGATCGGTTATGCCGACCAGACCCACCGTGATATAGATCCGGAGAAAACGGTTTATCAGGCGGTTTCCGGAGGAAGCGAATTCATACGTGTGGGAGGTAAAGAGATCAATTCGCGGGCGTATCTCTCCCGGTTTAATTTTGCCGGCGCCGACCAGGAAAAACTTTGTAAAGCGCTTTCCGGCGGAGAACGTAACCGGTTGCATCTGGCAATCACATTGAAAGCCGAGGCAAACGTATTACTGCTTGATGAGCCGACCAACGATATTGACGTAAATACGCTTCGCGCCCTTGAAGAAGGATTGGAAAGCTTTGCCGGATGTGCTGTGGTGATTTCCCATGACCGTTGGTTCCTTGACCGTATATGCACACATATCCTTTCATTTGAGGGAGATTCTGAGGCGGTATATTACGAGGGCGCTTATTCGGAATATGAAGAATATAAAAAGAAACAAAAAGGATATACGGAGCCTAAGAGAATCAGGTATCGTAAATTAATAGATTAATTTTAAAATTTGTACGTATGAAAAAGTTTTTATTTTTGACGGTAATGGCTGTTTTTTTGTTTTCCGTGGAATCATATTCGCAAACGGAAGATTTGTTCAATGGAAGAGATTTATCAAACTGGAACTTTATCGTTGACGGTAATAAGTCGCCTGCCGAAAATGTGTTTTCGGTGCAGGACGGCGTTATTCTGATACACGGAACTCCTTTCGGGTATATGTATACGAAGAAGAAGTATAAAGATTATGTCCTGGAACTTGAATGGAGCTGGGTAGATGAAGCTACAAACAGCGGTATCTTTCTGACGATCGCCGAGACCGAAGCTGAAAATCCGTTTCCGAATGGGATTGAATGTCAGTTGAAGGCGGGCCTGGCCGGAGATTTTGTGCTTCTTGGAGGTTCTGATATGGAAGAATATGTGGCGCCTGCGGAAGGACGTCCTAAATTTCCGGTTATCAAAAAACGGGAAGCTTCCAATGAAAAGCCTGTCGGAGAATGGAATAAAGCTAAAATTGAAGTGCAGAACGGGAAAATTACGGTCTATATTAACGGCGTACTTCAGAATCAGGGTACGAACAAAGTGAAAGAAGGCCATATCGGTTTACAGAGCGAAGGCGGCCCGGTGCAATTCCGGAACCTGAAACTGACCGTACAATCGGAAAAGCCTGCGTCTATCTGATAGATTGAAACGTTTATCTCCCTCTTATGCTACTTAAACTCTCTTTCCGTCATTCTCTTTAATAAAGAAACTGCTCCATCAACGCCAAAAACAGATGAGTTCAGACAAACGTGATAACTTGAAGCGACGCCCCACGTTTTATTGGAATAGTAATTATAATAGGCAGCGCGCTTCTTATCCACATGTTCCATCAGATCGCACGCTTTTTCCGTTGAAATGCCTTTATCCTCGCCATAACCGACAATTCGCCTGACACGATCCTCATCATTTGCACAGATAAAAGCATTCAAACAATCCTTTCTTTCGCGCAATATATAATCGGCACAGCGACCTATAAATACACAAGATTGTTTGTCCGCAAGATCGCGGATTACATCGCTCTGTATCTGGAAAAGCATTTCATTCGATAATCCCCCGTAGCCAATCATACCGTCTCCCAAAAAAGGAAAACGCATGCCGAAAAGACCTGAAGGGAGTCCTTTTTGCGTGCATTCATCAGCTTGCTCAAAAAGTTTCTGACTCAATCCGCTCTCTTTAGCGGTAATTTCCAGTATTTCTTTGTCATAATAAGCTATATTCATAGCCTCAGACAGTTTCTTCCCAATTTCGCGGCCTCCGCTGCCTAATTGTCTTCCAATAGTAATAATCATCTCTGTTCGGATTTAAATTTTCTTATCTGATAAAAAATCATAACAGTTGACACGAGCGACGCCGCAAAATCGGATATCGGCATACTGGCCCAGACTCCCGTCACGCCGAAAAATTTCGGAAGTATAATAAGACAAGGTATCAGAATCAGAACCTGTCTTGTAAGCGACAAAAAAATTGCTTTGCCTGCCATGCCTATACTCTGGAAAAAAGTAGCGATTACAATCTGCGCTCCAATCAGCGGATAAAACATAACGATTATACGTAATCCGTAAACCGACAATGCAATCAGTTCTTCATCCCCGGTAAAAATACGGGCTACCCATTCAGGAAAAAATTCCCCTATCAAAAAGGCCGTGGTCGTAACTATGGTTGCGAAAAATATCGTCAAACCAAGCGCTTCCTGTACGCGCAAAGCCAGCCCTGCTCCATAATTATATCCGGCAACAGGCTGCATTCCCTGATTAAGTCCCATCACAATCATCACAAACATAAACGAAAACCTGTTTACAATTCCAAATGCTCCGATAGCCAGGTCGCCACTATGTGTTTTCAGTCCATTATTTATGAGAATAACAATAAAACATGATGCAACATTCATAAGAAACGGAGACAAACCTATCGCCAACATATCCTTAACAAGGCGAAATTCAAGATTAAAAATACTTTTATGAAGATGTAACAACTCCTTCTTATTCCTGAAAATATGAATCTGCCATACAAGAGACACAAGCTGCGACAGAATAGTCGCAATTGCAGCGCCCTGTATTCCCCATTCAAACACAAAAATAAAAACAGGATCAAGAATAGTATTAAGAACAACGGCGCTAATGGTAAGCATCATCGCCTTCTTTGGATGGCCTGACGAACGCAAGACATTATTAAGACCGAAATAAAGATGGGTGAATATATTTCCAAGCAATATAATTATCATATACTCGCGGGCATAAGAAATTGTATTTTCACTCGCCCCGAAGAAATACAAAACAGGATCAAGAAAGATGAGCGACACAATAGTAAACAGTATTCCTATAATAATATTGAGAATAAATACATTTCCTAAAACCCTCCGGGCTGTGGAATAATCTTTCTGACCAAGCTTAACAGAAACAAGCGTACTTGCACCTATACCCACCAACGTTCCAAACGCTGCAGCAATATTCATAAACGGGAAGGTAATGGCAAGTCCTGAAATAGCAAATGATCCCACTCCATGCCCGATAAAAATACTATCCACCATATTATACAGCGAAGATGCCGTCATTGCAATAATGGCAGGTATAGCATATTGTCTCAGCAACTTACTTATTTTTTCAGTACCGAGTTCCGCAGGTATATATTGTCCGGACATAATTGTCATTTTAATGCTTCCAGCTGTTTTTGGGCAGCTTCTTTAAGTTTTTCTTCTTTCTCACCAATGTGCTTTATCGTAAGTTCATAATACTTTTTAGCATTCTCTTTATCGCCTTTCAAATTATACACATATGCGATATTGTACAAAAGCACGGAATTTCCGGGCTCAACATCCGCTGCTTTTAAAAGAGTTTCAATTGATTTACTATATTCTCTCTGCGCAACATGTACAGTTGATATATTAAGCCTGCTTTGCACATCCTTGGGATAATATTTCAACATTTCCTCCGAAATGCGAATGATATCCTTATAAAGGGTCGTATCTTCCTTTGTGAACAGAAATTCCTGAAAATCCAAAACAGCCCCCTTAAACATTTCGTCCGGATTTTCTACTACTGTAAAATTTTCTCCTTTCCAGTTATTTTTAATCTCGTCGGAATAATCTATCATTTTTATAATTTCGGATGTATAACCCGGATAATCCTTCAATTTGCCAAGCATGTATATTTTTGCAATACGCATATCAAACCGTGTCGGAAAACGATCAATTCCTTCAGTAATAAACTCCAACGCTTTTTGGGCATATTTCCCGTCATAACCGGTAGCGCCTATAACGCCTGCATCCAGACTCTTGACCGTAAAGAAATTAAAATAAGAAACATATAACTCCGGATCATTTGCATCTGCATAATCCCAAGCCTTAAGAATTTCTTCGGCCTTCGTCATATCTTTTGCGTCTAAAGCCATCTTAAAAGTCGTTTTAAATGACTGCCCGTATCCGGATGAACAAAACAGGAAACTGATAATCAACAGAAAAATATTCTTATTCATATATTATAATTTTGTATTATTCACCGGCAAAATTACATGAAAACCTTACGATTTCCAAGTGCGTGCAATGAAAAAAAGTTTTTTTACAGAGGAAAGATACTGATCTATTGTTACTGCTTCTGTTAGAGCATACTGTCATTGTATATATGCTTGCAAACAATAATCCATATCAGGATGCCTTAGCTAATTTGAATGAAATGGAGGCGGTGTGGAACAATAGTTATAACTGTAAAATGATTGCTATTTGAATGATCGTCCGACCTTTAGAGACGTGAAATTAATAACTTGTGACGGAAAAATCCAGCAGTGTTGTCCCTGCCGGATTTTCTTTTAAAACGGTCCTGTCTTGTTTATTTCGCGTGCCTTAAGCGGATTCAATTCAAAAAATAATCGCAAAATAGTTTGCCGGTTCAAAAAAATGTCACACCTTTGCGAAAGTATTGTTTTATGACTATCGTTTTATGATTGTCATTTTATGACTAAAACAAAAAGTATGATTAACCCATTTATTACCAACGGATATGCAGGGGAAGATTATTTTTGCGACAGGGTACAGGAAACCGAAAATATCCTGTCCCTGCTCAAAAACGGCAACGATTTAGCGCTTATTTCTCCGCGCCGGCTTGGAAAAACCGACTTGATAAGGCATTGTTTTTCGCAAAAAGAGGTGCGAGAAAATTACTATTGTTTTATTATTGATATTTACGCAACACGTTCTATACATGACTTGGTCAATAAAATGGGACGTGAAATTTTAGATGTGCTGAAAACCAATGGTAAAAAGGCATGGTCGGCTTTTATTCAATCATTGAAATCGCTTAAATCGGAAATTTCTTACGATATAAACGGAAATCCCTCGTGGTCGGTGGGGCTTGGGCAAATTGTAAACCCCGAAACAACGCTTGATGAAATTTTTCATTACTTGAACAATGCCGATAAACGTTGTCTGGTGGCCATAGACGAATTTCAGCAAATAGCAAAATACGCGGAAACCAATGTGGAAGCCGTTTTGCGAACTTATGTGCAATATTGCGGTAATGCGCAATTTATATTTTCCGGTTCGCAGCGGCATTTGATGGGTACAATGTTTACTTCGCCTTCACGCCCTTTTTATCAGAGCGTTACCGTGATGAATCTAAACGTTATCCCTTTGGAAAAATATGTGGATTTTGCCGTTAAAATGTTTGAAAAATACGACAGGCAAATTGACAGCGAGGTGATTAAATCTTTGTATGCACAATTCGACGGTGTTACCTTTTATCTGCAAAAAATATTGAATATCCTTTTTATGAATACCGGTGTGGGGAAAACCTGTACGGCTGATATGATTGCGCCCGCCGTCAAATATATTGTCGATTTTACGGCCAATATCTACGATGACTTACTGTATCAACTGCCTGATAAACAAAAGCATATTTTTGTTTCCATCAGCAAATGCGGAAAAATTAAGAATATTTTGTCTCAAAAATTTGTTTTGACAACAAGACAGACGAGCAGTTCCATTAAATCGGCAGTGAAAGGACTTTTGGAAAAAGATTTAATTACCGTTGATAAAGGAGTCTACCAGCTATACGATAAATTTTTTGAACGATGGATAAATGAAAATAATTAACCCCCCGGAAATTTTATTCCTGATACTGTCTCCGGATGCTTAGGCACGCGAAATAAACAAGATATGACCGTTTTTTAAAAGAAAATCCGGCAGGGACAACCCTGCGGGATTTTCCGTTACAGGCTATTAATTTCATGTCTCTTAACGCTTTTGTAACAATAATTTAAAAGCGCTGTAACATTACCCGCCTATCTTTGCAAAAAATAATTTATGAAAATTAAATTACACGTTACCGCTTTGTGCTTTATTTATTTAACAAATGCAGTAGAATTGAAAGCTCAGGAAGTGGAGACGACAGAGGTGGAGCAGTTTGAGCAAAGAACTCAGATGCTCGAAAGCGCAATTAAAACGTTGCAGAAATTCAAAGTATCAGGGTATATCCAGACACAATATCAGGTTGCTCAAGAAAATGCAGAATTGAGTACAAACATGAAAGTAGGCGGCCCAAATGAAAATATAGATACAAGTTACAGCCGGTTCGGAATTCGTCGCGGTCGTATTAAGTTTACTTACGAGGAAGGCATTGCTTCCGGAGTCTTTCAGCTCGATATAACTGAGAGTGGAGTGGGAGTGAAAGACGCTTACCTGAACATAAAAGATCCCTGGTTTCAAACAAGTAACTTACGCTCCGGTATTTTTGAACGCACATTTGGTTATGAAATCAGTTATTCTTCTTCGCGTCGCGAATCACCGGAACGTTCCACTATTTTTCAGACGCTATTTCCTAATGAACGTGATTTAGGTACTGCCATTTATTTACAGCCGGCTAAAACTTCCCCGCTTAATTTCCTTCATTTGGATATCGGTATTTTTGCCGGAAACGGAATCAAATCGGAGATGGATAATCGCCTGGACTTTATCGGACGCCTTTATGCTACAAACAACATCGGATCGCATGCCAAGTACGGAATTGGCGCGTCGTATTATAATGGCGGAATGATGCAATTAAGTAAAAGCGTCTACACAATGGATGGCGACGCATTCGTATTAGATAAAGACTCAGCCGGCAATTTCAGAAAATATGCAAAAAGAGAATACTTCGGGATCGATGGTCAGTTTAATATAATCGCCAAAGCCGGAATGACTAAAATACACGCAGAATATTTATTCGGACAACAGCCGGGATTGAAGGCTTCAAGTAAGAGTCCGAACACCGGAGTTTTGGGAACAGTCATCCGGGAAATGAATCCGGACCTTGTTATCAACGACACCTATATCCGCAATTTCAGCGGGGGATACATTATGTTTACGCAAGACCTGGGAAAACTTCCCTTTACCGCAGTATTAAAATACGATTGGTATGACCCTAACACGAAAGTGAAAGGAAGTGAAACAGGAAAAGAGGTTGGTCAAGATCAATATAAAACAGGATTCGCCGATTTAACTCAAAATACGCTTGGATTCGGCGCCTTATGGAGAGTAAACAACAACTTTCGTCTCACGGCTTACTATGAAATCAATAATTATGAAAAATCAGATCTTTTGTACGCGTTTAACCCCAAAACAAATGGCGAAAAAACATATGTGGTCGACAATTTGAAAAGAAATGTTTTCACCTTGCGCTTACAGTATAAGTTTTAAGTAAAAATTAAAAATGAACAATCAAAAAACGAAAATTATGAAAAAGATTATTTTTAGCCTTGCCCTGTTAGCATGTGCATCCGTAGCGACACATGCTCAAAAAATCAAAGGTTCGGATACGGTTTTACCTCTTTCTCAAAAGGAAGCTGAAAGTTATTTGAAAGCGAATCCTACAGCGAATGTTACAGTAACCGGCGGCGGTAGTGGCGTCGGAATTGCCGCCTTGATTGAGGGCGTTACAGACATTGCCCAGTCTTCAAGAAAAATCAAATTCGATGAAAAAGGGAAATTGCAGGAAGGCGGAAAAACGGCAAAAGAAGTGATTGTCGCTTATGATGCACTGGCCATTATTGTACACCTTTCCAACAAGGTGGATAAATTAACCCGCGAACAGTTAGAAGGCATCTTTACCGGTAAAATCAAAAACTGGAAAGAGTTAGGGGGCGCTGACGAAAAAATCATCCCTTATTCCCGTGAAACATCATCCGGCACCTATGAATTTTTCAAAGAAAGCGTATTGAAAAATAAAAACTATCTGGCCGGTATTTTAAGTATGCCCGCTACCGGAGCGATTGTCCAGTCTGTCAGTCAGACGAAAGGCGCTATCGGTTACATTGGATTGGCATATACCAACAATTTGGTAAAAGAAGTCGATATTTCTTACGATGGAGGAAAAAGCTATGTGGAAGCATCCATAGAAAATACCAAAAATAAAACATATCCTATCGTTCGTCCATTGTATTACTATTACGAATCCAAGTCTGAAAAAATTGTTAAACCTTTTATTGATTATGTACTTTCTCCTGCAGGACAAAAAATTGTTTCGGAAGTAGGATATATCACGCTTAAATAATTAAGTAATTAATATTAACAATGAAATTGTCAGAGAAGCTCATCGAGGGTCTGTTAAAGTTCAGCGGAAGCGTCAGTATTATCGTTATTCTGCTAATAACCGTATTTCTGTTTAAAGAAGGATTGGGAATATTCAACAATCCTGTTGTAGAAAACGGTTATACGCTTTGCCTTAATCCTTCGAATCCTGTAGACAAACTTACCTCTTATCAGATCAAGGAAATATTTGATTATGAGATAACCAACTGGAAAGACTTAGGGGGCAAAGACTTGGAAATAAGACCTTTCCGTTTCGATGAGATTTTCAATATCTACTCGGACGAAGAACTCGGCGAAAATTACGGTCTGTTGTCCGAAAAATTGGCAGAAGAAATCGAACAGGATCAATCGGTCATTGCTTTTATTCCCGATAAATATGTATTGAATGATGCAGGGAAATTGAAAGTTTTGTCGACAGGAACCATTTCGTTCAATGATTTTTTTGGAGGAAAAGAATGGATGCCAACCTCGACTCCATCAGCACAATTCGGAGCGCTTCCCCTGATTTCAGGAACGCTTTGGGTTAGTTTCTTCGCCATTCTTATCGCATTACCATTAGGGCTGGGCGTCGCCATTTACATGTCGGAACTTTCTACCGAACGCGTCCGGAAACTAATGAAACCGGCTATTGAGCTTTTAGCAGGGATTCCGTCTGTAGTATATGGTTTTTTTGGTTTGATCGTTTTAGCTCCTCTTATTCAAAAAGTATTTAATCTGCCTGTTGGAGAAACTGCATTTGCAGGTAGTCTTATCCTCGCGATTATGGCTTTACCGACAATCATCACTGTTGCGGAGGATTCGATACGTAACACCCCCAATGCCATGCGGGAAGCCAGTCTCTCATTAGGCGCTAATCAATGGCAGACCATTTACAAAGTTGTTATTCCGTATGCTTCGTCCGGAATTTCGGCAGCAGTCATACTGGGTATCGGAAGGGCGATCGGCGAAACCATGGCTGTGCTTATGGTCACAGGAAATGCCGCTGTAATACCTCGCTCTTTATTTGAACCTGTGCGAACAATTCCGGCGACTATTGCAGCCGAACTGGGAGAGGCGCCTAATGGAGGGACACATTACAACGCTTTATTTTTATTAGGTTGTATCCTGTTCCTTATTACTTTGGTAATGAGTATATTTGCCGAGATGGCGTCAAAAAAGCAACAAAATAAAGGGATATAACCATGACTAAAGAACTCAATCAAAAAATAGCATTTACCGTTATCAAGCTTTTGGGAATAGTGGTCATCGGGATTTTAGTTTGGGTACAAGGTTTTATTATCTACAATGGGATTGGCGTTATCAGTTGGGATTTCCTGACAAAAGCTCCAACAGACGGAATGACGTCTGGCGGTATATTCCCTGCCATTGTAGGGACCTTATGTTTAGTAGTCGGAAGTATGGTTTTCGCTTTCCCTCTGGGAATGATGGCCGGAATATATATCAATGAATATACAGCCAACAACTGGGTCGTAAAAGTCATCCGGATTGTGACCAACAACTTAAGCGGAATCCCTTCCATTGTTTTTGGATTGTTCGGTATGTCTTTGTTTGTCAACACATTGGGATTCGGAGATTCCATTCTGGCAGGTTCGCTAACCCTTGGTTTACTGGTATTACCGATTATTATACGTACAACTGAAGAGGCCTTGAAGTCCGTTCCCGATTCTTACCGCTCGGGAAGCTTGGCGTTGGGAGCGACTAAATTACAGACCATTCAACGTGTTATATTACCATCGGCTTACCCCAATATTATTACCGGACTAATATTATCAATCGGCCGGGTATCCGGTGAAACAGCGCCTATCCTTTTTACCGCTGCCGCTTATTTCCTGCCTAAATTGCCAACCAGTATTTTTGATCAGGTAATGGCGCTACCTTATCATTTGTATGTAATTGCGACCAGTGGGACCAATATCGAAGCCTCCCGCCCGATTGCCTACGGTACGGCATTAGTATTAATAGCTATTGTATTAATAATGAATATGCTGGCCACTTTTATCCAGCGAAAACTTAAAAAGTAAATGAACATTGTCAATTGAATAAAAATGTTAGAAACAAAGAATATCGATTTTTACTACGGCGAATTCCATGCGTTGAAAAATATCAATATGCGAATGGAGTCCAATACGGTTACCGCTTTTATTGGCCCTTCGGGATGTGGAAAATCAACGTTTCTGAGACTTTTCAACCGGATGAATGATTTGATAGATAATACCCGATTGACGGGGGAATGTCTTATCGAAGGAAAAAATATATATGACAAAGCGGTCAAAGTCGACCAATTGAGAAAACAAGTCGGAATGGTTTTTCAAAAACCCAATCCTTTCCCTAAATCCATTTTTGAAAATGTAGCTTATGGGCTTCGCGTAAATGGAATAAACAACAAACAACTCATCTCGAATACAGTCGAAAAAAGCCTTCGGCAGGCAGCCTTATGGAACGAAGTGAAAGACAAATTGAAAAGGTCGGCTTTCGAGCTATCCGGCGGTCAGCAACAACGCCTGTGCATTGCCCGTGCATTAGCGATCTTTCCGTCTATTTTGTTAATGGACGAACCTGCTTCCGCTTTAGACCCTATTTCCACTGCAAAAATTGAAGAATTGATTTTTGAATTGAAAAAAAACTATACGATTGTCATTGTTACCCACAACATGCAACAAGCAGGGCGCATCAGTGACAAAACAGGATTTTTCATGCTTGGCGAACTGGTAGAATACAATGATACAAAAAAAATATTTTTGAATCCCGACAAAAAAGAAACACAAAATTATATAACAGGAAGATTCGGTTAAAATGAAACACATAGAACCTATAGAAAAAGAATTGCTTTCGCTCAAGGATGAGGTTAGCCAAATGTGGAAATTAGTCATTTCACAGGTTGAAAAAGCAAAACAGGCATTTTTAAGTAATGATTTGGATTTGGCAAGAGAAATTATCAGCCGGGAAAAAAGGGTTGATGCTTTTGAATTGAAAATCGATAGCGACAGTGAAAATTATATCGCTTTATATAATCCCGTAGCCATCGATTTAAGGCTGGTGCTGTCTCTAATAAAAATCAGTAACACGCTGGAACGTATCGGCGATTTTGCTGAAGGAATAGCACGGCATGTAATAGAAAATGATGGTAAGGAAATTAATTCTTCGTTTATGGGGGAATTGCAATTAGAGGAAATGTTTGATACGCTCATGTTCATGCTTTCTGAAAGTTTTTCAGCTCTTGAAACGGAAAACACTAAAATTTCGGGAAGAATATTGGCTATGGACGACAAAATCGATACAATTTATCATAATGCTATCGACATTTTGGCAAAACACATGCAGACCAATCCCGATTTAATCCGGCGTGGATTGAAATTAATGCTGCTTATTCGCAAATTGGAACGCATTGGCGACCGTTGCAGTAATATTGTAGAGGAAATTGTTTTTTACGTCGATGCGAAAGTGCTTAAACACGGAAAATTCCCGCCTCAGGCATGAAACGAACATGAGATAATCCGGATTACCTAACCGCATATCGCTATTTTTACCTAATCTATATTCAGGCGCTAAATAGTAATGTCCCGGAAAGTCTGATGTCCATAATTTAGCAAAACATTCGCCGTTCTCATCTTCCCTGATTACGGCATCTTCTTCATAATGTGCAAAATATTTCATATATAAAAAGAATTTAAAATAATCGTTTTGGTCAGCCACTCGCCTCCCACCGCCTTGTTTCATGCGCCATCTACAAAAGTAGAAAGCCTTGTCCGCTGTAACGATTATATTTCACAAATTTACAATTATTTATTTAAAATGCCTGCAAATCATGCATATTATCCATTCCATAACTCATCAATAAACCGGTTTCACAATTTCCACCCGCAGGCCGAGCGCATCAATTATCCGGTAGAATGTTCCGACACCGGGTTCTATAACGCCCTTTTCGATTTTGGAGATATAGGCTTTATCCGTTCCAATACGTTTGGCGAGTTCGGCCTGTGTTATCTTTTCGTTCTTGCGGGCGTCCATGATAACTTTCCCCATGCAATAGGCGTAAGCCTCGCGGCGGAACGCTTCGCGCTCCGGTGTTCCCACCTTGCCGTACTTGGCGTCCATAATGTCATCAACGCTTGTCAAATAGTTGTTTGCTTGCATAATATTCATTTTTTAACTGTATTGCCTTTTTTATCTCACTTTCTGGTGTTTGTTGGCTTTTCTTTTGAAATCCGTTGAATAATATCACAATATCACCCTCGTCGAAACAAAAGAAAACTCTGTATATATTCCCCTCGTATTCAGCCCTCAATTCATATATCCCGTCGCGTATGAATTTTACAAACTTTGCTGAAACTCTTTCCTGCGTTTTCACCATATCAAGTGCATAAAAGATTTTCTTTACCGCTCCTTCATCAAGTGTTGAGATGAAGTCCAGGAAGTAATTACTGTATGCTGATGTTTCCCTTTCCTGTTTCATGGGGCAAAGATAATAAAAATAGCAATATGATGCAATTTTTTACATTACAATTTTTTTTGTAAATCCGGCAGGCAACATACCACTTTTCCATTGTCCGGAATAGTCCCTGTACTTTGTCTACATTGCCTTTGTAGTAAGCGGTCATTTCATCAATGTCATCAACTACTTCAAAGATGTTGTTTTCTACTTTAGCCAAAAAACGAGGTTTCCGACTATGGAAAATATACACTCCGTCAGGGTCGGACATGGGGTTTTTGGCGATAAGAAATTCAGGTTGTTTTTTCATTTTCCACTTACCATGCTTTTGTTGTGAATTGCTTTCAAAATTGTATCTTTGTGACTGCGAACATCTTTCCCGCCATTCTCTTGCGTCCTCAAATTGTTGTGAATTGCTTTCAAAATTGTATCTTTGTGACTGCGAACATCTCTTTCTCGATATGGAGTTCAGTTCGTTTAGTTGTGAATTGCTTTCAAAATTGTATCTTTGTGACTGCGAACATCATAAGTGGCTAAGCAATGAACCGGAACGAGTTGTGAATTGCTTTCAAAATTGTATCTTTGTGACTGCGAACATCTACTAATTTCATACACCTGCTGCAAGCCGGTTGTGAATTGCTTTCAAAATTGTATCTTTGTGACTGCGAACATCGCCACGCCGCAAGATGTCGTTGTGGATATTGTTGTGAATTGCTTTCAAAATTGTATCTTTGTGACTGCGAACATCACTCCGTTGTTTGGAGCAATAGCTGACTATGTTGTGAATTGCTTTCAAAATTGTATCTTTGTGACTGCGAACATCTTTTGATTCGCGTATAGTTGCTGAAAATAAGTTGTGAATTGCTTTCAAAATTGTATCTTTGTGACTGCGAACATCTTTTCGAGGCGACGCGAAATATGGGCGTCAGTTGTGAATTGCTTTCAAAATTGTATCTTTGTGACTGCGAACATCCTATGCAGGCGGCAATTGAGGCTGATATGTTGTGAATTGCTTTCAAAATTGTATCTTTGTGACTGCGAACATCAAAAAAGCCAATTAGTGCGAAAAGTGTTGCGTTGTGAATTGCTTTCAAAATTGTATCTTTGTGACTGCGAACATCAAGGAGCGGCAGACGACCGTTACCTCTGGCGTTGTGAATTGCTTTCAAAATTGTATCTTTGTGACTGCGAACATCGCCATTTTAAGAGCTTCATCTAATTTTATGTTGTGAATTGCTTTCAAAATTGTATCTTTGTGACTGCGAACATCATAATGTTAGTCATTGATTGAATATCAATTAATTATGATGCTATTTGCGTTGTAAAAAAGGGTGTTTGCCAACAAAAAATCCTGCCTTGAGGCAGGATTTTTTGTTTCCTAAAATAACTCAAACTGTTGACCGGAGGCAGAATTTGCTTTCTCTTTTTTGCCGTAAAATAATTCCATGGTGGCAAACTGCCTGTCGGTGATGCTCAAAATACCGACATGTCCCTTTTCCGGCAAAAGATTTTTAACCCGTTTGGTGTGAACTTCAGCGTTCTCACGGCTGGAACAATGTCGAAGATATATCGAAAACTGAAACATGGTAAAGCCATCCTGCATCAACGATTTACGAAAGTTCGCATATATCTTCTTCTCTTTCTTCGTCTCGGTCGGAAGGTCGAAAAATACCATTACCCACATAATTCTGTATTCACTGAAACGGTCCATGAATTTTATTGCCAAAACTATTCTTTCAAATATATTTCCAAGTCGATTTTTAGCCAGTTTCCCTCCCAAAGCTTGTCGTGCACTTTGGCGTAAAACCATTTTCCCGCAACCATTAACCGAGCTAACATTTCGTTTTTATCGCGGGGAATGTATCCTAATTTTTCTTTGTTTGAATTATAAATGGCTATGGCAAACGTGTCGTATTTGTTGTCCGGTTCGCGAACTAAATCCAAACATTGTTCTTTTTCTAATTTTACTTCTATTTCGTGTAGATTTTTCATGTATGTAGTGCCTGCTACTACGCACTCCAACGACAAAATCTCATCGCCCGGAATCGACAAATCGCCACCCTGTTTGTATATTAAATGGATTAATTCGCCTGAATATTTTGTTATTTCATTCTTTGCCATAATCATAATGATTTTAATAAATCCAGCCGTTCTTCATATTTTGCTTTTTGCTCGGATGCTTGTTCGATAAGCGCCTCTGTCTGTTCATTTTGCTTCTTTACCCATTCTTCATTTCGCAATTCTTTTTCAATATTGAACGGAAATTCAGAATGGATATGTTCGATTTCAACCATAAGTTTTTCAATTCCTGCCTTTAAAAGTTCGATTTGCAGATGAAAATCATCATCAGAGAGTTTATCTGCATTAGATTCAATATCTTGTGCCATAACGGACAATGCGCGCAAGCTCTCCAAATCGCCATGTTCATAAGCGCGTCGTACGGCGTGCCAAAGTTTTTTTTGACTTTCGGTCAAGTCGGGATTGACATCGGGATGTAATTCTTTGGCTAAACTGCGATAGAGTTTTCGCAATTCGACGCTACGTTCGGGCGAAGCCAGATTTGAAAGTAAATTGTTTGCCTGTGCCACGCGGGATGCCTCCGTAAGAATTTTTTCGTAATCCTTTTCCAAGCCCATATCGACCGTTTTTTCAATTTTAGACCAGTCGACCGGTTCATTCCTGTTGAGACAGGCAACAGCTAATTCCGTCATTTTTTTCAGCCGCTTGACTTCCATACGCAATTCAAGCAATTCAAGCTGTTTTATGCCGATTTTTACGGTATACAATGCTTCCAACTGCGGTTTGCCCCATTCCAACAGACAGTCTTTGTCCGTCAGTAACTTCACGTATTCGCCCTTAAGCAGCAGATATTTTTCCTTAAGTAATTCTTTCTCAGATGATTTTGAGCGTTCAAGATTTATCATCATTGTTTAGTTTTCGAAATGCGGATAACTGATTTTGCGCAATTCTCCCAGATAACATTTTGCCAGAGAAGCGGTTGTTTGCCCTGAGGCAATCATCAGCGGACTGCGTTTCCCGTCGATAAAAACATCTAACACCGGAATTTGCAGCAATTGCACTTTCATTTCTTTGGGCAATTCATCCGGTAGGGGAGTGGTTTTCGCCATTTCTGTATCAACGATTTCCGCCACTAATTTGTCTACAAACGGGCGATAAGGTTCCATAATGTCATCTGCCAGACAATAAGCGTTGTAGCGGTTGTGATGATGTATGCCCAGTGTCGGCAGCAATCCGCTGGCGACCAAAGAGCGCGCAATGACTGCCCGCAAAACAGCGTAACCGTAATTCAATAAATTGTTTGGTGGAATACCCCCACGGTCACGGGTAAAACCTTCAATATCAGGAAAAAGATTCTTCCAATAAAACGCGGCTGCCCTGCCTTCCCTGTTGTCGCTGTCGACGCTTCTAACATCATTTGCCCATTTGTGCATATTTTTAACCGGCAAATTTCTCATTGTCTCCAGGATATATTCCTGATTGGTGATTTTAGACCGGATTGTTTGTTGCCATAATTGCTTCTTCAACGGGAGCGACGCCTCAATCTGTGCATTAAAACGTTCACTTTGTACCGTATTCCCACTCAGCGGAAGCAATAAACTTGCAGGCATTCGACTACTGTCGCAGGTAATGACTGCACAATTGTTCGCCACTAAGGCTTCTATCAATCCGTGAGTAATGGTTATCTGTTTATTATCCAGGATAATAACTCCAATATCTTCAACCGGAATGGTTTTTGCACTGTTTTCTTTGAATGAATCTGGCAATGAATCATTTTTCTCAATTTCGGGAAATTTGATAACTAATTGCTTATTCTTCATGCTGAGATAAGTCGGGTTTTCGAAATAGAGGGTTTTCTTAATCATGATTTTTTCACAAAAATGCCATCCCTTTCGATATCCATTGTTCCTCCTCCATATACGCACACTCCCATACGAGGGGAATTGACAACCGGCAATGCTGCATATTCTTCAAAATCTTCACATTTCTTTGCATGTTTCTTGGCGCATTTATCACAGAACAAACTGTCGTCGTCCCAGTTGTGAACCGTGCAGATTTGCGTAGCAGGCGCTTTTTTGCACGTATCACACAACCATTCCAGCGGTTCGTTGCGTGAGAGCAAAACAACTTCTTCGTCGGCTGCGACAGGATATTCGTCTACAACAGTTAACAAAAGTTCGGTTGAACTGCCGAAATCATATTCATATTCCAACTTCAGGCCTTTACATAAGACGTTATTCGCTTTACGGCTCATGAGAACTTCACCGTATGTTTCTTCCATGAGATTTTCGTACTTTTTGGTTTTTCCTTTCGCCAACAGTTCTTCCGCTTCAAAAAAACTCCATATGTCGCCGCCTCCTTGCCGTCTTCTTTTCGGATCGGTAAAAGCGCTCATGTGTCCGCAACATTCGAGCCAAATATTCCGAAGATATCGGTCGATATCTTCCATGATTGCTTTACCATCCACCCAGAGCGAAAGGAAATAAGGTGAACTGCCCCATTTCGGATTGGGTTCTACTTTTACCAAATACGACCGTCCTGCCGCATTTTCTTTTGCTTTTTGCTTTAAATGAGTTTGTACATGGCGGTTGATACCTGCCTTGGCGAACGTTTCGCCGCAAAAAAGGCACTTGCCTTCTGATTTTGGGTTTTGTTCCATTGTTTTTGAGTTTTTTAATTTGTTAATATATTTCTTTCATTTTTATTGCAGTCTATTTTAATATTCACCAACCTCAACAATTTGACCGATATGATTGACACGGACTTTGAGAACGCCATTTGTATTATTTGGACGGTAAATAATCTTAAATACAATGTTTTTTAATGGATTTTTTGCACTTAAATCAACGGCTTTAGTTTCTAAATGATGCTGAAATACATATTCTCCTGATTGTATTTTTCTGATTCTGAATAAATTAGGACTTATAACAGCATAATTATCAGGATTTTTAACCCATTCTTCGCTGTAATCTTTTGGGTTGAAAGTAACAACATCTTCTTCGGTCAGTTCACCTGTTTCTTCGTTCACTTTTTCTCGTTTTTCTGTTCGGGGGAAAATAAAATACTCGTTTTGTTTCATTGTGAAAAGGAACTCGTAACCTTCTGACTGCTTGTATTCTTTATCAACAAT
>JAIROL010000198.1 GCA_031257565.1 Tannerella sp.
TCGTTAATTGACGTCGCGTCGTAACCCTTTTCAGCAAAGAGTTTCAATGCTGCTTTGCGTATCAGTTCGCTCTTTTCGCGCCTAATTTTTTCGTACTGTTCCTTTGTTCGTGGCATAATTAATCTTATTATATCATTATAAATCAACATTCTATTTCCATTCGTCGCCGTTTTTTTGATTGACTGAACGGTCAGGCAAAGATACGGCTATTTTTTTGATTGGAACAAAAAAAACGATGCAAAAAAAAATCCGTATTTTTTATCGCCTCCGGCAAAGTTGAAAATCCCGATTTGTTTTCTTAACCCAACTTGCAGCTTATCATGTTATAAAGAGCTGTAAACAGGCCAAGTCCGATTTTTCAAATTCCGATTTGTGCACTAAGAAAAAATGCGAGAAAAATATGGAGTTTTTAGAGTTTCCCGTATTAATACCAGGGCAAACGCCACAAAGCTATATTTACGATTTTGGTAAGCAGACGACGCAGATTACAAAGATTAACGCAGATAAATACGGTTTTCAATTTTCAACTTTCAACTAAGGAGCTGTCAATAAATAAATATATCAAATTATATTTGTAACAAATTATCATATAGCAAATTAATATAAAGATAAGATGTATTTATTATTAGACAGCTCCTAAATCAGGTTGTTGTATAGTATCAAAATATTTAATACTTTTGCAATGTAATTAAAATTAATCTGTTATGTACACAAGCGAAGGAAAAACAGGCAAACCGTATGTAATCGCCAATCCGATATACGATACGGTTTTCAAAAGACTGATGGAAAACAGCAGGGTGGCAAAATTTATTCTCGGCACAATCCTCGAACGGCAAATCGAAGACTTGGTTGTTATGCCGCAAGAGTTCACCTATAAACGTGATTTGACGAAGACTGCGGAGAGGGATAAAGGCGAGAAGAGTAAAACAAACAAAAAAATAGCGGAATCGTACAATTATTATCGCATCAGCAAGCTGGATTTCATGGCAACAGTTCGCACAGACGGGAGCGAACTTCGCAAGATACTGATAGAAGTCCAGAAAACCTGGCATACGGGCGATGTTATACGGTTTCGACAATATCTCGGAGAACAGTATGTAAGGGAAAACGTCATAGACGGGGAGGCGGTAATCCTTCCGATTACCACTATATATATTCTGGGAAACAATCTGCCCGAAATTGACTGTCCCTGCGTCAAAGTCGGACGTATGTACATCGACATGAGAAATAAACAACCCATAGACGCCAGGTCGGAATTTATCGAACACCTTACTCACGACAGTTATGTCATACAGGCAGGACGAATCACCGACGTGCGCTACACGACAAACCTCGACAAACTGCTTAGTATCTTCGAACAGAAATATTTTGTCAAAGAGGATTCTGAAACAGTAAAAAAATATTCATATCATCCGGAAGATGAAAATATGAAACTCATAACCAATATTCTGCACGAAATGGGCGTTGACCCCGACGAAAGCAAACTTATAGAAGACGAAGAAAAATCTTTGCGTTATATTGACGATTGTATTGACGGTGAACTCAAAGAAAAGAATAAAACCATCAAGGAAAAGAATAAAACCATCAAAGAAAAGAATAAAACCATAAAAGAACAGGTCGAAGCGCTCAAAGAAAAAGATGAAGCGCTCAAAGAAGAAAGAAAGGCAAAAGAAGAGCAGGCCATGGAAATTGAAGAGTTGAAACGCCTTCTCAGGAAGAAGCGGTAAGGATAGCTCTTATATGGGGTGCATCAATCCCGGAGCAGATGCGCCGTAGCTTATTCCTGTCTCTTGACATGGGCAGAGAATGAACCGCGGTTACAATAATGTCCGCAGCCACACTTCTTCTCCATGCTTGCATGGGCTTATTTTGATAATTATTGTTCTGTAATTAGAACTTCATGGAGATTATGAATAATAGAATTTTTCAGGTCGTCTTCGGGGAGGATGATGTTGAAGTTTTTCCAGAAATCTTTGTCACAGGTATGTTTGGTTTCCGCAAAGATCTGCGTGGTAGAAAGCCTTTCGTTCAGCGGGAAGGGTTTTATCTCTTTTGTTCTGATATCGCATGTCGCCATTTCGAACCAGAAATGTAACGATGAACTGAAAAGACGTTTTTTTTGTCGTATTTTAAACCGGAGATCTCCACGAACATGATTGACATAATACCGTCCGTCTTCGGAAGGTTTATATGAAACAATATATTGGGCCTGTTGAAGGTTTATTTTCAATCCTGCGGTTTTTTTATCAATAAAAGCATGTGTTGCCCTGTCGGCAAGCCTGGAATTGATTTCAAAGCGTACTTCAATCAATGCTTTATTTCCGGCTTCAATATATAAATCCCCAACATATAATGGTTCCTGGACATGTTTTTTTTGTTGAAAAAAGATGATATTTACCGGTCTGTTATCAACAAAGCTTTTTCCTTTGTATGAATATGTATAAGGCGTTTCTTCGTCGGGAATGGTAAATTCGGGAAGTTCTTTTATAATATCAAGTATCAGACAGGATTTTATGCCCGAACGCATTTTCGGGAAAATAGTATCGATCTCAGTTTTGCTTAATATACGGCGTTTTTTAATTAATTTTACCTGATCGTTTGCTACATTTTTATTATATCCGGTCTTGTATACCTGAAGTACGGATTCGGTCAGGTCGATGTTTCGATCGTTATGATCGATACCTTCCCGATAGAATGTCGTCAGGTAAGCAGGTTCGGATGCATAGTTTGCCGCACGACTATTCAGCATATCATTCAACGCTTGCTCCGGATTTACTGTGCTGACAACTACTTCCTGTAAAGCAACGGTCTGCGGTCTCAAGCCGAGGTCAATTGTTTTGCCTTTCAACAGGGCAAGGTCTATTTCCTGACTTTCGTATCCGATATGAGAAAACCTCGCTTTGTGATTTTGCAGCGAGTCCGGAATTACTAACTGGAATCCGCCCTCCTGGTTTGTGATTGTTCCGATGGATGTGTTCAGGATACTTACCGAAGCGTACAGGATCGATTCTTTGGTCTCCTGGTCAAACAGCAATCCCTTTATTGTAAAGTATATGTCTTGAGCCGGGTTTGAGGCGCTGTCGTTTGTATTTGCCGGAATGTGTGTTTCTACTAAGCGTAACAGGAGATAAGCGCCGGATAAATCAATTTGTAACCGGTTGTTTCCCGTAATCAGATAAATCGCGTCACGCAGCGGATATTCTCCTTTTTTGATTTTTACCTTTTTATCGTTGTCGATAATCTGACTGTCATAGATGAATAAGTAACCGGACTGTTCGGATAAATCTTTCAGCAATTCATAAATAGTTCCTTTGTTTTTGGATATCCGTATAACCATGTCAAGCGCATCATGTCTGCTTGCCTGTATGTTAATCGTAATAAGGGAAGAAAACATACAGATGAAAAGAAGACGGTTGAAACATGTTTTTGTCGCTTGATACATGGATTTCTATTTCTGTTTTGAAATATAGATTGTATTTTTTTGTCGTGCATGTTCTAATTCCAGCGCCAGACAGATCACTTCGGCTATTTCGGCGATACTGCTTTTCTCCGAAAGGGTAAATGTTATCGCGCGCTGTTCTATCTCCGGATCAATTTTCAGTTTGATAGAATCTGAATGCATATTAATGATGGCTGCTACATTTTTAAGATGTTCATCTTTAAACAGGATACGTTTAAAGTATTCGTCGAAACCGGTTGTAGTCTTAATCAATTGCAGTTGTTCGGAATCAAACAGGACAGTTTCTCCCGTTTTGACAGAGAGAGCCTGCCGACGACTTTTTTGTGTTACCCGCACTACTCCTTCACGTACTGACAATAAAAATGAAGACCGATGATCGCTTTTTACGTTGAAAGATGTTCCGACAACTTCGACTCTGGCTAAGTCCGTATCGATAAAAAACGGGCGTTCGGATTGTTTTTTTATCTCGAAAAAAGCTTCTCCCTGTAAGATAACTTCTCTTTTATCTTCTGCAAAATGATCCGGATATTTCAACGAAGCCTGCTCCGACAGATAGATTACGGAGCCGTCTTCCAGCATAGTCGCTAGCGTTGGCGCGTTGACTTCGTTATACAATACCAGCAACTCTTTATCGGGGAGATTGGTTTTGCGAGTGAAATACCAGCCGGAAAAAATACAGGCGATCAGGACAGCGGCAACAAAGAGCGTTTTTAAAGTGTTGGACTGCAAGAAATTGTGTTTGACGACATTTTTTTCCGGAAGCAACCCGTCTTTTTCGAGCCTTTGATACAAATGATCCCAGGCCAGGTCAATTACTGTATTCTCTTGTTTTTTTTCTTTAAATACCATGATTAAGCGTATAATATTTTTCAATTCCTTGCCGCAGTGCGTGATATGCTTTTGTCATTTCCGCTTCGACTGTTTTTACGGAAATAGAATAAAAATCGGCAATTTCTTTATATTTTTTCCCATCCGTCCGGTGCATTCGGAAAATCTGTTTTCTTCGCTCCGGCAGCTTATTCAGTATGTTCGCAATCACATTTTCCAGCTCCCTGTATTCCAGTAGTTCCTGCGGAGAAAGATCCGTTTCCCGGCTGTCGTTCAGGAGCTGTTCATGGTGACGTTCTTGCACCATGAGGCGTTCCTGATAACGCAAAGAATGATTTCTCACAGCTCCGTACAGATAGTTCTTTACGGAACGGAGGATCTGTATATTTTCTTTTTCTTTCCATATATTGTAGAAGACGTCCTGTATTATTTCTTCTGCAATGTCTTTACGGCCTGTTATGCTGAATGCGTACATGCAAAGCGGAGTGTAATATTGACGAAAGATTGTTTCAAACGTTTTGACGTCCCCCTCTTTAATTTTTTTAAATGTGGCAAGATCATCCAGCATATGCAAGCCTTATATTATTAGTGAAGAAACAAATATAAGACAAGTCGGGAGAAGTACAAAATAAGTATACTTATTTTTTAGTTCAGGAACACGGTTTACATTTATTTTTATATGCAAACCGGCATAATCGCAAAATTATTGCGACTTTAAATGTTGTTTTTTTAATCGATTGACAGCGCTTTCTAACGATTCGGTCGGTTCAATGATGTTGTAGTTACTCCAGAAGTTTTCATCCTGGTATAGCGAAACTTCCTGGCTTAACGACTGACGTATGGTAAAGGTTTCTTTATTGGGTATGCGGAATACATGCTGCTCATTTCTGTCGGTAATGACGGTTTCCCCGGTTACGGTATAGTTGGTTGCAAATAACTTGCGCTTCCAGTCGCATTTGAATTTTATCTCGTTTCGGATATAATTAAGGTATGTTTTACTGCCCTGCTGCTTGTAGGTGACAACAAATAAAACTTCTTCGGGAGTGAACCGTAATCCTTTGGGTTTCTCTTTCAGGATCGCATTTATGACTTTCTGCTTGTCCTGCATCTCCATGCTGAATTCTGCACGTGTGAATGATAATATTTCTCTATCGATATATAATGTTCCGATATAAAGCGGATACTCTGTGATCATCTGGGGCTTAAAATGAACCGTATATTGTAAACGGTCGTCAATAGAGGTCGCTTCGCCCATTTTGAATGAATAGAATGGGAGTATTTCTTTATCCAGCAAAATGTCCGGATTTTTGACCATATCCAGAAATACAGGCATGTTCGGGCCTCCAAGAAATTTAACGCTTAACGTGTCGGACATTTTAGGACTTATTAATTTGCGTCCTTTAAGTACTCTTACCTGGTCCCTGTCGGCCGGCAGATCATATCCTCCTTTGTATATTTCGATCACAGCCTCGGAAATATTGATATATTTCCGGCGTTTCTGGATCGTTTCCCTGTAGAATCCGGTCAGCATATTCGGATTCATTGCATAATTGTCTCCTACTTTATCAATCGCCGCTTTTACCAGATCCCGCGGGTTACGCCAGCTGAATACCTGGACTTCGCTCAAAAGAAAAGATTCCGGAGTAAGAAAGAAGGTTTGTCCCTCCTTATTATTTCCGGAAATGGTAATTAATGCGTTATAGTAGCCTATACCGGAAAGTTGAATCTCTTTAACATTAAGTGCATTACTTATTTTAAGAGAAAATTCCCCCTCTTCGTTTGTGACTGTTCCTACATTGGTACCGACTGCCGATATGTTCACATAATCGATCGTTTTTTTCGTGTTTTTGTCCTTAACAACGCCGCTGATCGTATAAAAATCCGTGATCTCATTTTCCTGTGCATTCATAGACATTCCGTTGCTTAGTAAAGCGATTGCCAACATCAGGAATACCGATAATAAACGTTTTGCTTTCATATAAATGATTCTTTTAAGATTAATAATAAACGTCTCTTTGCTTATATGATCGGCAAGGAATCAAAAACCCTACGGAAAAAAATGATTATTTTTATTCCGTCCGGTTTTTGATAAAGCCCATTACTTCCGCCATTAAAAATAATTCTGCTTTTCCGGATAATTCCTGCCTTTTTTTTTATCTTTGTTCCATGACAATGGGGAAAATAAAGTTCTATCTTTATTTTCATTCAACAAATATACAACTTTTGCCTCTTTGTCAGTTTTTTATGACAGCATACTTTTTATGTCACCTCTAAAACAGTTACTATATGGAAAACAATTTTGTATATATCGATCAAGACGGGATTGATAATCTTGCCGGTTATGTTAGAACGACCGATATGTTTGGTATCCCGCTGCAATTTGCAGGCAAATTTTGGGGCGACGATCCGCGCGGCGAAATGGCCAAAATTCAAATCGCTGAAGTTTATGGGACAAAGATTGCGGCGCTCATAGAACAGCAAAAAAAAGACGGAAGCTGCTTTTCAAGCATAAAAGAAGCGAAAGAAAAGTTCAGCAAAGGCAAACGCTATTATATTGATACCATCCTGCGATTATACCTGGATACTCAACAAAGCGACGATTCTTTTTTTACTTCAGGAGGAGATCAAGATGGTCTTTACGTCATAATGGGTATGAGCACAAGCAAATTGATTTTGAATAAAATTTCCACAAAGATAATTTTGAACGCGGGTCAAACGTTGAGAGTTTGGGGTTATTTAATAGAGATACCAAGAGGTTTTCAAATTAAGCCGCATGCAGTTTGGTACGAATAGTATTACCTTTACTGTGTTCAAAGCGTAAGCGCTATCATCTATAAAAACGGATTGTTCTTGAAAAAGAACAATCCGTCTAACACTTATTTTTTGATTGGAACTACATCATTCCGCCCATTCCTCCGCCCATTCCCGGAGGCATTCCTGCAGGAGCGGCATTTTCTTCTTTCTTTTGTGCAATAACACATTCTGTTGTCAGGAACATACCTGCGACCGACGCCGCGTTTTCCAGCGCCACACGCGCTACTTTAGCAGGATCAATGACGCCTGCCCGGCAAAGATTTTCATAAACATGGGTATGCGCATTATATCCGAAATCGTCTTTTCCTTCTTTTACTTTCTGTACGACAACAGCGCCTTCTTTTCCTGCATTGTCAACGATCTGACGAAGCGGTTCTTCAATTGCGCGTTTTACAATTTCGATACCCGTCGTTTCATCTTCGTTGTCGCCTTTCAGGTTTTCCAATGCGGCAATTGCGCGTATATAAGCTACGCCGCCGCCGGGAACGGTTCCTTCTTCGATAGCGGCCCGCGTTGCGCTTAATGCATCATTTACGCGATCTTTTTTCTCTTTCATTTCAACTTCAGAAGGAGCGCCTACATAGAGCACTGCAACGCCGCCCGCTAATTTGGCAAGACGTTCCTGCAACTTCTCTTTATCATAGTCGGATGTTGTGGTTTCAATCTGCGCTTTGATCTGGTTGATACGAGCTTCAATCGCTTTCTTATCGCCGTTACCTTTTACGATGGTGGTGTTATCTTTGTCGACAGAAATCTTATCTGCGCTGCCAAGCATATCCATTTTCGCATCTTCCAGTTTCATGCCTTTTTCTTCTGTGATAACAGTACCGCCTGTCAGGATAGCGATGTCTTCCAGCATGGCTTTACGACGATCGCCGAAGCCGGGAGCTTTTACTGCGCACACTTTCAGTCCGGCGCGCAAGCGGTTTACAACCAGTGTCGCCAGCGCTTCGCTTTCTATATCTTCGGCGATGATGAGCAGAGGACGACTTGTTTGAACTACCTGCTCAAGGATCGGGAGTAATTCTTTCAAAGCGGAAATTTTCTTATCATAAATAAGGATGAACGGATTCTCGAACTGGGTTTCCATTTTTTCCGTGTCGGTTACGAAATAGGCTGAGATGTAACCGCGATCGAACTGCATACCTTCGACGACGTCTACGGTTGTTTCGGTCCCTTTTGCTTCCTCAACGGTGATAACTCCTTCTTTTTTCACTTTCTTCATTGCTTCGGCAATCAGTTTGCCGATGCTTTCGTCGCCATTGGCAGATATTTTAGCCACATTTTCTATTTTATCCAAATTATCGCCTACGGCTTCCGATTGTGATGCGATGCTTTCTATTACTTTTGCAACGGCTTTATCGATACCGCGTTTTAAATCCATCGGATTAGCGCCTGCCGTAACGTTTTTAAGACCTACGCCAATAATTGACTGAGCCAAAACGGTCGCAGTCGTAGTGCCATCGCCGGCATTGTCGTTTGTTTTTGAAGCGACTTCTTTCACTAACTGGGCGCCCATGTTTTCATAAGGACAAGCCAATTCGACTTCTTTGGCTACTGTTACGCCGTCTTTTGTGATTTGCGGAGCGCCGAATTTCTTTTCGATAATAACATTACGACCTTTAGGTCCCAGCGTTATTTTAACGGCATTTGCCAATTCGTCCACGCCTTTTTTCAAAAGATCGCGGGCTTCCATATTGAATTTAATTTCTTTTGCCATGATTTATAATTTTTTATAGTTATTTAAAATGTTGAAGTTTAGATAATAGCGAGCACATCAGACTGACGCATGATCAGATATTTGGTCTCGTTAAGTTCAATTTCGGTACCTGCATATTTGCCATACAAAACCTGATCGCCTTCTTTAAGTACCATTTCTTCGTCTTTAGTTCCTTTACCTACTGCAATTACTTCACCTTTCAATGGTTTTTCTTTTGCCGAATCGGGAATGATAATACCGCTTGCCGTTTTTTCTTCGGCGTCTGCCGGCTTAATAAGCACTCTGTCTGCTAATGGTTTAATACTCATGATTTTTAAAAGTTTAAAGTTTATAATTATTAAATATATCTTTTAGTTCGCACACACTTCCTATACGAATATCGTGCCAAAAATTTTTCCAAGAGAAAATGCTGTCATTTTTACAGTGCACGGATGACTAATATGACAAAATTTCCATGAGTTCTTCAAGAGATATTAATGATTGTTCTCCGGAAAGCATATTTTTCAGATTGATTTTGTTTTCTGCGATTTCACTTTCACCGACAAGTGCGACATATGGGATCTTTTTCGAATCGGCGTATCCCATTTGTTTTTTCATTTTGCCTGCTTCCGGATAGATTTCTGCGCGTATACCTGCAGCGCGTATTTTTGCTATGATGGGTAGCAGGTGAGATATTTCCGTTTCTCCAAAATTGACAAACAGGACCTGTGTTGTTTTCAACGCATCTGTCGGATATGAATCAAGCTGGTTCAGGACGTCATAAATACGATCAGCTCCGAATGATATGCCGACGCCGGAAACGCCTTCCATGCCAAACACGCCGGTAAGATTGTCATACCGTCCGCCACCGGTGATGCTGCCGATTTCCACATCAAGCGCTTTTACTTCGAAAATAGTACCTGTATAGTAATTTAGCCCTCTTGCCAGCGTCAGATCTGTTTCAACATCGGACGTTAGCGGTAATTTTTCAATATGTCCGAGTATATATTCCATCTCTTCAATGCCTTTGAGACCGGTTCCGGAATCTTTCAACGTTTCTTTCAGTATGGCGAGCTTCTCGCGATTACTTCCTTTCATAACGATTACAGGCTGTAATAAAGTTAAAGCCTGTTCGGAAAGACCTTTGCTTCGTAGTTCTTCATTTACATTGTCGAGGCCGATTTTATCAAGTTTGTCAATGGCTACCGTAATATCTGTTATTTTATCTGTTTCTCCGAGCATTTCGGCTATACCTGAAAGAATTTTACGGTTATTTACTTTAATACATACGCGGATGTTAAGCCGACGGAATACCTCGTCCATGATCTCAATAAATTCGACTTCGTTAAGGAGCGAATCAGAACCTACAACATCCCCATCGCACTGGTAAAATTCCCGATAACGTCCTTTCTGCGGTCGGTCGGCTCGCCAGACAGGTTGTATTTGATAGCGTTTGAAGGGGAACGACAGATCGTTCCGGCGTTGTACGACAAAGCGTGCAAAAGGAACCGTCAGGTCGTAACGGAGGCCTTTTTCACATGCCTTTGCTGCAAACCGGATCGAGTTTTTTTCAATTAGTTCCTGATCAGTAAACTTTTCCAGGCAATCGCCGGAGTTCAATATTTTAAAGAGTAATTTATCGCCTTCTTCTCCATACTTACCCATGAGCGTGGACAGGTTTTCCATAGCGGGAGTCTCTATCTGCTGAAAACCATAGAGATCATAAACCTCGCGAATCGTATCGAAAATATAGTTGCGTTTTGCCATCTCTATGGGCGAAAAATCACGTGTTCCTTTCGGAATAGAAGGTTTCTGTGCCATTAATTGAAATCGTCATTATTAAAAAATCATCTTCTGCGGCCTAAGAATATGACAACATAATAAAGCAATGTTGCAAGTGAGCCGAGCGCTGCGACTACGTAGGTATATGCTGCCGACCGAAGAGCGCCTTTGGCCATTCCGTCTGTCCTCACGTTTGTTACCCCGGCGTTGCTTAGCCATGCGATAGCCCGTCTGCTGGCGTCAATCTCCACCGGTAAAGTAATAAAACTGAATAGCGTTGTCAATGAGAAAAGTACGATTCCGAGCAGCAATAATTGCGGAAAGACGTTTAGAAGCAACATTCCGCCTAATAATATCCATTGCACGATGTTTGATGAAAAACTGACGACAGGAACGAGTGCAGAGCGCATTTTCAATGGCGCGTATGCTGTTGCATGTTGTACGGCATGTCCGCATTCATGTGCCGCAACTGCCGCGGCTGCCACATTATACTGATTGTATACCGCTTCGCTGAGATTAACCGTTTTTGTCGCGGGGTTAAAGTGATCCGTCAAATGTCCGGGAGTTGAAGTAACCTGCACATCATAAATGCCATTGTCATGCAGCATTTTTTCTGCAACTTCCCTTCCGCTCATTCCGAGTGGAGTTTCTGAATATTTTTTGAATTTATGTTGCAGATTAGCTGATACGAGCCAACTGAATAAGGCGATGGCTCCGAATATAACCCAATATAAAGTGTACATTGACATAATCTTTTATTTTTAAATTAATAATCATTTAACAGGGGAACAAAAACCTTGCCAAAGACAAAGGTCGCTTTTACGGCAGCTTTCTCATGAAATAAACGTCGGATTATTTGACTGGTCTTCTTCCCTTGTGATCGTCTGTTCGCGGTCAGGACCTACCGATACAATGACAATGGGTATGCCGAGTTCTTCTTCAAGAAATGACAAATAAGCATTAAATTCTTCAGGGAATTCGTTTTCACTTTTCATCTTTGTCATGTCGGTATTCCAACCGTCTATTTCGGTATATATGGGTTCAACGTCAATTTCTGTAACCTCGAACGGAAATTTTGTCGCTTCTTCGCCATTAATGCGATAAGCAACACAGGCATTTATTTTATCGAATGTATCTAAAACATCGCTTTTCATCATAATCAGTTTGGTTACGCCATTTATCATGATAGCGTAGCGCAAAGCGACAAGATCGATCCATCCGCAGCGACGTTTACGTCCGGTTACGGAACCGTATTCATGGCCGCGTTCGCACATTTCCTCGCCGATCTCATTATGCAGTTCTGTTGGGAATGGGCCGCTGCCTACGCGTGTACAGTATGCTTTGAATATGCCGTATACATCGCCGATATTACGTGGGGCGATCCCCAGACCGGAACAGCATCCGGCGCAAATAGTGCTGGATGACGTAACGAACGGATATGAACCAAAATCAATATCCAGCATAGCGCCTTGCGCTCCTTCTGCCAGTACCGACTTGTCGTCCTGGATAAATTCATTTACAACATGTTCGCTGTCGATGAAACTGAATTTTTTCAGATATTCCAGCGCTTTGAACCACTCTCTTTCCAGTTCGGCTATATTGTAACCATAATTCATTGCCCTCAACATATTTTCATGGCGTAATTTTGCCGCCGCATATTTTTTATCGAAATCGTGGAGCAGGTCTCCTACGCGAAGTCCGTTGCGACTGATTTTATCCGTATATGCAGGTCCGATGCCTTTCCCTGTAGTGCCTATTTTACCCGTTCCCTTAGCAGATTCATTTGCCGCGTCAAGTATACGATGCGTCGGCATGATAAGATGCGCTTTTTTAGATATATAGAGTTGATTCATGACGTCATATCCGGATTCGGCAAGGCTAACCGCTTCTTCTTTGAAGAGTATAGGGTCGAGAACGACGCCATTGCCGATCACATTGATTTTTCCTCCTTGAAATATTCCTGAAGGAATAGATCGGAGAATATATTTTTTGCCGTCGAACTCAAGCGTATGTCCGGCATTGGGTCCTCCCTGAAAACGCGCTACTACATCATATCCGGGCGTCAGAACGTCAACGACTTTTCCTTTGCCTTCGTCACCCCATTGTAATCCTAATAAAACATCGACTTTTTTCATTATTTTTAATATTTTGTTTTTGTTTTTTTATTTCTTTGCGCTTTTTCCTGCGTCATACGGAATTTACATTTTGAACAGACGCCGTAAAAATACAGTGAATAATATTCCGGCGTAAATTTAGGTATTTTATAGTCTGCGAGAAAAACGCTCAATTTATCATTTTTTATCTTACTTACCGTACCGCAGTGCGTACATATCACGTGATTATGTTGTTCGGCTATGTCCTTAAGTTCGTATTGCACAATGGCGCTGGTAAACTGATGGCGCACGACAATTTTTGCGTCAAGTAGCAACTCTATTGTATTATAAACAGAAGCGCGGCTTACATGAAAATTCGTATTTTCCAATTGTTGCCGGATCGTTTCAATCGTAAACGGATCTTTTGTCTGACATACTGCTGTGAATATAGCGTCACGTTCGGCCGTATTTCTGAGTTTTTTGTTTCTCAGGTAATCTGAAAACGCTTTTCGCAATGTATCAGTATTCGTATATGTCGAGTCCATTTTTGTTAATAAGTAGATTGAAAAACCGCCGAACAAAGGTATATTTTTTTTTGAAATATCAGTTATATGTTGGTAAAAAAGAGTATTTTTCGCTGTACCGGAGCATTTGTTCCATATACCCTTCTGTGTAGTCTATGACAATATTTGTAACCTCCCCGTTTTCATTTTTAACAATTTTCATGACAGGGTTTACAAAGCCTTTGTACGGGGCAAGATTTAAACGTGCATAACGCGCCAATACTTCGTCGTGTAAAGTCCGGTCTACCTTGACGCCGTAATTTTCCACAAGCAGTTTGCCGGCGTCGAAATCGCCTTCGCTTTTAATGCGTTGTACCTCGGCCAGCAATTCTCCGAATAAGGTGTGAAGTTTTTCATAGTCGTTGATGACAACATATGTTTTATCGTCGCGTTTTTCAAATGAGACGACATGATCCGGCTTTCCTTTCTCATAAACCCATCGGGCAATAAGCTGACGGTTACGCATGTGCGCTTCTTCTATATTTTTGCCCGGCTGTATACGTGCCAGCTGTGTCATAAGACCATTCATCATGAATTCGTAATACTCTGATTTATATGCGTCTGCATCATTCAGTAATCCCAGTTCAATCAGTTTTTTATCTGCCAGATAATATAAAGCGAAAAGGTCGGCGCGCGCTTCTTCGAGCGTGGAACTATAAGCTCCAAGTCCATCGGGATCAATACCCGGGAGTATAATACCGGAGCCATGCCCCAGGCATTCGTGAAGATCCGTATGGAGATTGTCGGTTGTGAATCCGTATTTTTTCATGAGTTCCCGTTCGGCGTCGCTCCATGCAAACTCTTCGCTGAACCCGTTTCCTTGCGATGCTTTATCGTAGGCCTCCGTAATGTTTTCAATAGTTACGGATTTTGAACCATACTGTTCCCGGATCCAGTTTGAATTGGGTAGATTGATACCGATAGGAGTTGCAGGATAGCAATCGCCTCCGAGCATTGTAACCGTGATCACTTTTGCGCTGACGCCTTTCACTTCTTTCTTTTTGAAGCGTGGATCTGTCGGGGAGTTTTCCTCAAACCAGCGGGCGTTATCGCTGATTATTTTGGTTCGTTTGGTCGCTTCCTTATTGATGAAATTAACGGTTGCTTCCCAGCTGGCTTTCATACCGAGCGGATCGCCGTATGTTTCCGTAAAACCATTCACGAAATCGATATCGGAATTAACGTCTTGTACCCACAATATAGCATAAGCGTCAAAAGTTCTCAGGTCTCCGGTATGATAATATTCGACGAGTTTTTCAATAACGGCTTTCTGGGCTTCGTTTTCTGCAAAAGGAACGGCTTTTTCAAGTTCGCTGACAATTTTCTCAATCGCTTCCGTGTAAAGTCCTCCGACTTTCCAGACCTTTTCTTTTAATTGTCCGTTTTCTTTCGAAAGTCGGCTGTTAAGTCCAAAAGATATCGGCGTTTTGTCGCCCGGCTCTTTCATTTTTGCATAAAAATCAGCTGCTTCTTTTTGTGTTACGCCACCCTCGTAATAATTGTTAGCCGAAGCCAGGAGGATATCCTTATCGCCACTCTGTATCGTACGTTTCGGCATTATATTATGATCAAAGATCACCGGTGCGATTTCTTCCAACCATTGTTCGATCGATTGTCCTTTGCGTAAAGGGAGGCGGGATCGGTCTATCCGGTCGATACATGCAATGAAAAATTCTTTTGTAAATCCCGGTTCAAACTTATCTTCAGCGTAATGATGATGGATGCCATTGGCAAACCATACGCGTTTAAGGTATGTTTCCAGCGCTTTGAACTGTTGGTCGTCCCGGTCGCCTTGATATTCCAGGTAGATTGTTTCCAGCGTACGACGGATGGCAAGATTATAGCGGTTATTTTGGTCGAACAGGATATCGCGCCCCATAAGAGCCGCCTCCGAAAGATGGTATAACAATTGTTTTTGCCTGAGCGTTAGCGACTCAAATCCCGGAACTTCGTAGCGCAGGACTTCGATATCTGCAAAACGGTCAACCGTGCAGTTTGTTTTTTCGGTATTTGCCGTTGCATTTTCGTTTGACGCCTTATTGCCGTTATTAGCGCAAGACGTAATCATTAATGCTGTCATAGTCAATAAAATTATCTTCTTCATACCTTGTCAAAAAAAATTTCAAAACGTGCAAAGTTAATAATAATTTGTGATAAGCAGATGGGATATAGCTGTTTTTTTATCATCCTGTTTTGCCATGTGGATAATTTTCAATATTTTTGTACGCTTATGATTAAGGTCTGTTGTTCAGTGGTAGCAAGTGCAATTTAAAATAGAAAAATCGTAATAATGGAAATCGCGGCATTAGTATCCGGGGGGGTAGACAGTTCGGTTGTGGTGCATCTTTTAAAAGAGGCAGGTTATGATCCGACTATTTTTTATATCCGTATTGGAATGGAAGATAAGGATGGGTCTATTGATTGTCCTTCGGAAGAGGATATTGAAATGACGACTTTTATTGCTAAGAAGTATGGCTGCAGGATGGAGATCGTATCGCTGCACGAAGAATATTGGGATAAGGTAGTCAGCTATACCATTGAATCCGTAAAACGGGGACTGACGCCCAATCCCGACATGATGTGCAACCGGTATATTAAATTCGGTTGTTTCGAAGATAAATGGGGAAAAGATTTTGATAAAATAGCCACAGGTCATTATGCCACAACGACGGAATTTAACGATAAAATATGGTTGTCTACGGCCAGGGATCCGGTGAAGGATCAAACCGATTTTCTGGCGCAAATCACCAATCTTCAAATTTCCAAGCTGATGTTTCCGATTGGGCGCTTGATGAAAGATGAAGTTCGTGCAATAGCGGCAGAACAGCAACTACCCAGTGCGAAACGTAAAGACAGTCAGGGTATTTGCTTTCTCGGCAAGATCAATTATAATGACTTTATAGCGCGCTATCTGGGTTGTCGTGAAGGCGAAATTGTCGAGTTGGAGACAGGAAAGGTACTGGGCAGGCATAACGGATACTGGTTTCATACGATCGGACAACGGAAAGGCCTTGGCTTGAGTGGAGGACCTTGGTTTGTTATTCGGAAGGACGTTAAAAAGAATATAGTGTATGTGTCTAACGGATATGACCCGGAAACGCAATATGGGAAAACGATCAACGTGCAAGGGTTTCATTTTATTACTGAAGATATCTGGGGGGCGTTTGACGACGCAAGGGAAGTGACTTTTAAGATACGCCATACACCCGAATTTACACGCGGGTATATTCGTCGTACAGGCGATATGTATACCCTGTTAAGCGATGAAAAGATCCAGGGTATAGCGCCGGGACAGTTTACCGTCGTTTATGATCAGGATCGTCGCTTATGTTACGGAAGCGGTATGATCATATAAAAATCAGCGGAAGATTGTTCTGATAAGATAGTATATAAATTAAAATATGTAGTAAGAAGTATGTGTGGAATAGTTGCATATGTCGGGGAACGCACAGCCTATCCGATTTTGATTAAAGGGTTACAGCGTCTTGAGTATCGCGGATATGATTCTGCAGGAATTGCATTATTTAACGGCGATATAAATGTGTACAAATGTAAAGGGAAAGTCAAAGATCTGCAAAAGGTAACCAGGGATAAGGAGATTTCGGGTTCGGCAGGAATGGGACATACGCGCTGGGCGACGCATGGAGAGCCCAATGATGTTAATGCGCATCCCCATCGGTCGATGAACGGAAAATTTTATATAGTTCACAATGGCATAATTGAAAACTATGCGCATTTGAAAGAGGAATTAAAAAAACGCGGATATATTTTTGAAAGCGAAACCGATACGGAAGCGTTGATTAACTTTATAGAAAGCGTGTACCTGGAGCAAAAAGTAAGTGCGGAATTGGCTGTCAGACTGGCTCTGACAAAAGTTGTCGGCGCATACGGACTGGTTATTGCCTGTGAAGATGAACCCGGAAAACTTATTGCTGCAAGAAAAGGAAGTCCGCTTGTTATAGGCATTGGGGAGGGCGAATATTTTCTCGCTTCGGACGCCATGTCTATTGTCGAATATACCGATCGCGCGCTCTATCTGAATGACGAGGAAATTGCCGTCATTTCGACTGACGGATTGGATATTAAAGATTTGTATAACGACACGAAAACTCCGGAAGTGAAAACGATCAGTCTGAGTATCGATAATATAAGCAAAGGAGAATTTGAACATTATATGCATAAAGAGATTCATGAGCAATCAAATTCAATTACCGATACGTTCCGTGGACGAATATCAATGGATCAGAGCAAAATATTTCTGGGAGGAATTTTGGATGTTATGCCCCGGTTGTTAGAGGCAAAACGCATCGTTATTGTAGCATGCGGCACATCGTGGCATGCAGCGTTGGTCGGAGAGTATCTGTTCGAAGAATATGCCCGTATACCTGTCGAGGTTGAATATGCCTCCGAGTTCCGTTACCGCAATCCTGTAATAAATAAGGATGATCTGGTGATCGCTATTTCCCAAAGCGGAGAGACGGCGGATACTTTGGCTGCCGTTCGTCTGGCTAAAGATACCGGAGCGATGATCTTGGGCGTTTGTAATGTTGCCGGTTCATCGCTTTCGAGAGAGACTGACGCCGGCGTATATACCCATGCGGGGATAGAGATCGGGGTGGCAAGTACAAAAGCGTTTACCTCGCAGATTACCGTATTGATAATGATTGCGTTTCTGCTGGGATATAAACGGAACAAACTGTCGGGCGACAAGTATCAAGAATTGATCCGGGGACTTATTCAGGCGCCGGATATGATTACGGAGATTCTTCGGGAAGAAGACCGGATAAAAAGTATAGCGCTGGCTTATAAAGACGCGTCCGATGCTCTTTATCTTGGTCGGGGGATCCTTTTTCCTGTGGCGTTGGAAGGGGCGTTAAAGCTAAAAGAGGTTTCTTATATTCACGCCGAAGGGTATCCTGCCGCTGAAATGAAACACGGTCCGATTGCGTTAATCGATGAAGCTATGCCTGTATTTGTACTCGCCCTTAACGACAAGTTATACGACAAAATGATCAGTAATATCCAGGAAGTGAAGGCGCGTAAAGGTAAAGTCATTGCTGTTACGACGAAAGGGAATAAAGAGATATTCAAACTGGCGGATCATGTGATTGAGATACCCGAATGTCATGAGGCGATATCTCCTTTACTGACGATCATACCTTTTCAGTTATTATCCTATCATATTGCCGTCATGCGCGGTTGTAATGTCGACCAACCCAGAAACCTGGCAAAATCTGTGACGGTAGAATGATATTTTTTGCCACTGTAGTTCATCATGTCGTGTAACAAGACTTTGCCCACGACAATTGTCGGATAGGAGGTTGCTCTACATAACCCGTCAATGCTGCTTTCAGTTTGCCGCTTTGTTTGTTTTTTGGTTGCCGTATACCAAACTTACCGGATAATCAGGGTCGGTGTAACCCCCTATAAGAGATTCAATTATGCACATAAAACTTTTAGCGCTGATACGGCTTGAGCAACTGCTTACCCGAATACCCGCACATTATTAAAGTATTATCCATCCCTGGTGAGGCTTTAATTGCGAATTTTCAGGGGGTCTGTGTATATGTGAAAAACTTTTATGTATCTTTACCATATGAAATATACAGGCGACATATTATATCAAAAGTTTTCAAAAAGAACTCATAGCAACGCAAAGCCATTTGTAAAATGGGTTGGAGGCAAAGGGCAGCTTTTGTCTTCCATTGAAAAAGAATTGCCGGAGTATTTGCTTGACTACTCCGAAGTTACATATATTGAGCCATTTGTTGGCGGTGGGGCTATGCTATTTTGGATGCTTGAAAACATTCGAAATATCAGCAATGTAGTAATAAATGATATAAATTCCGATTTAACAAAGGCATATTTAACAGTCAAGACCGATGTCAACAATTTAATTTTACTGCTTGCCGAAATACAGGAAGATTATTTTTCATTAAGGACAGAGGAAAACAGAAAAAAATATTTTCTTGACAAAAGAGAGCGGTATAACACAAAATCTCTTGATAATATTGAAAATACCGCATTGTTTATCTTTCTTAACCGAACTTGTTTCAATGGTTTATATCGCGTAAATAGCAAGGGATTTTTTAATGTTCCTTTTGGAAAATATGATAAACCTGCCATTTGCGACGAAAAGACGTTGCTCGCCGATAGTGAATTGTTGCAGAAGGTGGAAATATTGACGGGAGATTTTGCACAAACATTGCGATATGCAAAAGAAAACAGTCTGTTTTATTTAGATCCGCCGTACAAACCTCTAAGCCAAACTTCGAGTTTTAATTCTTATGCAAAAGAAGATTTTAATGACGCAGAACAAATACGACTTAAACATTTTTGCGATGAATTGAATAGCAAGGGATATTATTGGCTTCTAAGCAATTCTGATGTAAGGTCAAATGATCCGAACAATAACTTTTTTGATGATTTGTATTCAAATTATCAAATCGATCGGGTTTGGGCTTCGCGTTCTGTTAATGCAAATCCTGAAAAGAGAGGTAAATTAACAGAATTGTTGATAAAAAATTATAGTAAGTACAATATTGATAAAGCGATAAATTATTACTAATATGATATTTCAAGGGATTGGCGGTGCGAATACAAAAAGGTGGTTTTGTTTTTGAAAGTAAAACAGACTTGGCTCAATTTTTAAATAGCCAAAATGGATATAAAGTTGAGAATGGAAAAGTTTATTACAACGATGAATTTGTTGCAAGAATTTTCAAGAAACACGGTTTTTCTAAATTTCTCGAAGAATTTGAGATCGACTATAAACAAATAATTTCCAAGAAATTATTGCCTGACGACAGCATATTTGTAATTATTGCAAATACTCTTTTTGTTATTGAATGTAAAATTCAGCAAGTTGCAGGCTCGGTCGATGAAAAAATTGCAAACCTGTGATTTCAAAAAGAAACAATATCAAAAATTACTTTCGAGAGCAAATATTGAAGTCGAATACATTTATCTTCTAAGTGGATGGTTTATAAAACCGGAATATAAAGATGTCCTCGACTATATTTTGAGTGTGCATTGCTATTACTTTTTTGAGTATATTCCATTGGTGAAATTGGGATTACCGGTACCTCACGCTGCTTATGCACAGGGTTATTTAGATGGAATAACAGAATCTTATTCGTGAAAAGTCAGGAAGTCTGAATCTCGCGTAATGAAAGTTTTCGCTTTTTTTTTGATTATCTACGATTTTTTCTATAACTTGCCGCTGTTTTTCAGTCAGGTTAGTTGGATAATACGTCTTGTTCCTCTTTTTATGATTATTTGGCTTATAATCACAAAGATACTGATAATTATACAATTAACAAACTGAAATTCAATATATTATGATAGTCATTTTAAAATTTAAAACAGCTTATAAAACGATGAATTATAAATGTAAAAAAACAGGTAATATGAATAGATTTAATGGCTTTAAATGGGCGGTTTTTGTGGCTTTTAGTTCGTTCTTTGCGACGGATGCGCAGAATGTGATAAAGTTATGGGAAGGCGCTCCTCCGACGAGTAATGGAATTACGGAGGCAGAGATCGTAAAAGAGGGTAGGACTTCAATAAGCAAAGTGTCGATTCCTACGCTGGAGGTCTATTTGCCGGAGAAAGAAAAGGCTACGGGGATGGCTGTTGTTGTTTGTCCCGGCGGCGGCTATTCGGGACTTGCTTACGACCATGAGGGATTGATGGTTGCCAAATGGCTTAACAGCGAAGGTATTGCCGCTTTCATCCTGAAATACAGGATGCCGAATAAGCATAAAGAGGTTCCTCTCGACGATGCTCAACAGGCGATCCGCTATGTGCGCGAACATGCGAATGGATATGGTATAAATGCATCAAAAATAGGAATATGCGGATTTTCAGCGGGAGGGCACCTGGCTTCTACCGCCTCGACGCATTTCATTGCAACCGGAACAAGTACGCGCCCGGATTTCTCGATTTTGTTTTATCCGGTTGTTACAATGACGAAACTGACGCATGGCGGTTCGCGTAGTAATTTGCTCGGGGAAAATCCGTCCGAAGCGGATATTTATACCTTCTCAAATGAAAAACAGGTAAATGTAAATACGCCTCCGGCCATATTATTGTTGAGCGATGATGATAAAGTGGTTTTGCCGGAAAACAGCGTGTGGTATTATGAAGCATTAAAGCGTAATAATGTTCCTGCAACCATGTATATATTCCCTTCCGGAGGACATGGTTGGGGTTTTCGCGATACCTATGAATATCATCGGCAAATGACCGGATTACTTTCCGCGTGGCTGAAATCTTTGCAGAAGAAGTAACTTTGGCCAGGAGAAAATAGAAAAGACTGACTGAGGGAAAAATTACAGTATCATGATGCGAATTCAGAAAAGATTTAATCCGATTCCCGAACCACATAAATTGTAACATCATTGACCGGCTACCTGCACGCACGTCAGTATCTTCCGTATGACCGCATGAGTGAAATGTTTCGGGATGTATTTGGCTTATCAGTCAGTAGCGGCACACTTGTAAATCTTGTAAGCCGTTTATCAGCAAGATGCACGCCGGTAATATGAATATATCCGAAAAAAACTGACGAAATCGGAAGTTGTAGGAGCAGATGAAACAGGAGTTTGTGTAAATGGAAAAAATCAATGGGCATGGACATTTCAAAACGACAAACCGACATACATTTACATAGATTCATACAGGGGGAGAAAGGTGATAGATTCGATTTTTGCATCAGGACTTCCACGCTCAATAATGGTACATGATTGCTGGAAACCATATTTTTCCACAGACTGTCAAACACGCCAAATCTGTATCGCTCGCCTGTTGCGCGAATTAAAATATTTGGATAAACTCTACAATAACAGTTGGACCGGCGATTTCAAGGATTTAATCAGCGTTGCGCTGGAATTAAAACGGGAGTTACGGGAAACGGATTATTTGCAACCGGTTGAGCAGCGAAACAGATTGGAAACCCGACTTGATGAACTCTTGCTGAAACCTGTTGATATCAAGCATAAAAAACTCCTCGTATTTAAGAACAGAATGATAAAATTCAGGGAATATTTGTTTACGTTTCTCTATCATTACAATGTCCCGCCGGATAATAATGGCTCGGAAAGAGCTGTCGGAACTTTCAAGGTTAAACAAAAAATATCCGGTTTATTCCGTTCTGAAAAAGGCGCGCAGGATTTTGCCGTTATTCGTTCTATTATTGATACCGCTATCAAAAATTCTCAAAATGTTTGGGCGGCTCTTTTCCTTGCGCCTAAAGCGAGGGCTGAATAGTTACTATTTTTCGAAGTAAGGAGCTGTCTAATAATAAATACATCTTATCTTTATATTAATTTGCTATATGATAATTTGTTACAAATATAATTTGACATATTTATTTATTGACAGCTCCTAAAACAGTAGAGGTTTCCGTTCCCGGAAAATGTTCGTGCAGTTTCCTTTCTACAATTCCCGGAACCATTTCG
>JAIROL010000254.1 GCA_031257565.1 Tannerella sp.
ATTAAATAATGTACACATGAAACGAACATGCAAAACGGCTTGCGCCAAAGAGTTATGAACATGCTGTGAGTTCTATGTTACCAAAATGTTAAAAAATAAATAATGTACACATGAAACGAACATGCAACCAACGGTCTTTTAGCGAAGCGTTAAAAAAACGGCTAACGCCAAAGAGAATGAACATGCTGTGAGTTCTATGTTACCTTAATGTTAAAAATTAAATAATGTACACATGAAAGAGAACCTTTTTGAATTAACGAATCAAGAACTGAAGACGATAGCCGATAATCTTCAGGAAAAAATTGAGCTTGGTCTCAAAAAAGACGGCACTGAAATTTTGGGTATTCCAACATATATCAACCCGAAAGAGGATATGGAAGAAGGTCGGATACTGGCTCTTGACTGGGGCGGGACGAATTTTCGAGCCGCAATCGTGGAATTGGCCAAAGGTAAGGGACCTGTTATTGTTGAAGCGAAGAAAAAACTTTTGTCTGCTAAAGAAACAATCGGATTTTCCCAGAATGACCTTTTGAAAGAAATGGCCGATCTGATCAGTAGTCTGGAGAATTTAGATAACCGGATTACCCGGATCGGATATTGTTTTTCTTATCCGGCCGAATCCCTGTATGATGGAGACGCGACTCTTCTCAGGTGGACAAAAGGAATAGATATCCCCGAAATGATAGGATCGCTTGTCGGAAAATCTCTGCTGGACTATCTGAATAATCACAAAGGTATCAATACTACATTCACCCATATAAAAGTAGTCAATGATACCGTAGCCTGTCTTTTCGCCGGTCTGACGGATGTGGCACACGACGCGTATATAGGACTCATTGTGGGAACCGGAACTAACATGGCTGCGCTTATGCATATAGATAAAGTGGAAAAACTGAATAATAAGGGACGCGGATTTGTGCCGGTCAATCTGGAATCGGGGAATTTTAATCCTCCGTATCTTACGATTATTGACCGGCTTGTCGATTCGATGTCCGGTAATCAGAGGAGCCAGCGTTTTGAAAAAGCCATATCCGGAGGATATCTGGGCGAGATTTTTAAGACCGTATTCAGTATGCGCAAGATCAAATATGATTTTGACGGAGCCGATTTATCAAATATAATCAATGATCCGGAAAATAATCCGTCAGAATATGTAAATGTCGCTAACTGGATCTACAGCAGATCGGCGCAGTTAGTCGCTGCATCTCTGGCCGGATTGATACAAGTCCTGCTGTTGCAGGAAGAATCAGTTAAGAGCGTGTGCTTGGCTGCAACAGGCAGCGTGTTCTGGAGTAATAATTATTGTAAACAGGTTTCCGGTAAGCTGAAAGAACTGCTGCCGGAAGGAATTCATGTCAAAATTGCGGAAAAAGAAAAAATGGAAGAGGCAAACCTGATCGGCTCCGCAATTGCTGCCATTTCATAACAATACATAACAAATACGAATTATTATGAAACAGTTTTTTTTATTATTGGGATTACTTTTTATAACGAATATATCCGCACAGGATATTGTTTTGCCCAAACCGGTAACTACAGGAGGTATGCCTTTGATGGAGGCATTAAGCAAACGATCCTCCAGTCGTGAATTTAGCGCTCGGGAGATTGATAATCAGACATTGTCCAATATGCTATGGGCAGCGTTCGGTTATAATCGCGAAGGAATGAGGACAGCTCCTTCTGCTAATAATAAGCAGGAAATAGAGCTGTATGTTGTAATGAAGTCAGGCGCATATCGGTATGACGCTGCAGCTAATAAATTGATCCTGGCGAATGAGGGGGATTTCCGGAAGAAGATGGGAAAGCAGGATTTTGTAGGGGAGGCGCCTGTTAATATTGCCTATGTCGCTGATAAGACGAAAGGAGGCGTTCCGGAGGCAGATTGTGGTTTTATTGCTCAGAATGTTTATCTGTTCTGCGCATCTGAAAACCTGGCGACAGTGGTCAGAGGGTACTTTGACGGCGCGGAGGTAAGCGAGGCTCTTCATCTGAATGAAAATCAGAAAACTATCCTGGTTCAGACAGTCGGTAAAAGAAAATAGAAGTATTTGCCCGTATAGACAAAAATCGCATCTCTTCCATGTGGAAGAAATGCGATTTTTTTATGAATTACCACCCAAAAGCTTCATCATCCATCCACAACCCCTGGATTTTCAGCGTTTGTTCGATAATGTCGCGTGCAACTCCTTCGCCTCCGTTAAGGGGAGATACATATTTTGCCAGGCGTTTTATCTCAGGAGCTGCATCCGCAGGAGCAACCGGTAATCCGACTCTTTTCATTATTCCGTAATCGGGCATATCATCTCCACAGTACATTATATCTTCATCTTTCAGGCATGTCATAAGGAGGAAGTCTTCATAGTCGTTCAGCTTGATACTGCTGCACATGTATATATGCTTGATTCCCAGTCGTTCGTATCTGATTTTTACGGCTTCGGTATAGCCGCCGGTAATAATGCCGATTTCAAATCTCTTTTTTACCGCTAACTGCAATGCGTATCCGTCTTTGATGTTGACGGTACGCATCGGGTCTCCGTTCGTGGCAAGAGAAATTCTGTTTGAAGACAAAACCCCATCCACATCAAAAACAAAAGCTTTTATTTTTTTTAAGTCATAATTAATCATAGTCATTTTTTATTGATAGCATTTTGAGCATGTATGTTTTCGCTTATCATCAGGTATAGCTTACGCATGTCGTCATCTTTCAGCATAGACAGATGCCGTTCAATAACGTTACGGTCGTAACGGACGGACGGCCCTGTTTGTGCATTATCGGGGCTCATGGAATAGAGCTTATGGGCCGTTTCATCAATTAAAGGCTGCAACAGGCGCCAGTCTATATCCTGTTCTTCAAGTATTTTTGCTGCAAGCGAGTACATGCGATTACTGAAGTTACACGCAAATACGGCTGCCAGATGGAGATATTTGCGTTTATCGGAAGTCATACATGTCACGTTTCCGGACAGCGTTTGTGCGATATCGTATATCTTGTCCTCGTTGTTTTTTGTATTACCTTCAATAAATAAAGGTACTTTAAAGAAATCTGTCCGGCGCTGTTTCGATAACGTCTGCATCGGGTAAATAACTCCGTAATGTTCCGTATATCCGTAAAATATATCCATCGAAAGGCTCCCTGCCGTATGGACCCATAACCCGTCGTTTGGCGGTATATCCGCTATGATATCCTGAAGGATATCGTCTTTTAATGAGAAGATATAGATATTTGCATCAGGCAGTATTTCTTTTACGTCTGTCGTATACCTGCAATTCAGCTTTTCCGCCAGGGGTTTAGCGCTGCTTTTACTACGACTGAAAATCTGCCGTATGGAAAAACCGGCGTTTTTCATTGCAAGCGAAAGATGGGTTGCAACGTTGCCGGCTCCAATGAATACTGCATTTTCTTTTTCGATACAGGAAAGTCTCATACCGGATCGATGATTATTCGCGCACATTTCGACTTTTATGACATTAATGGCTTATTATCAACTGTTTATCATCGGCCTGAAATCCGCCGATATGAATCTTCTCCCATGTCAGTCTGGCTAAATCGTTCGGCTTGCGTTCCTGATCTTTGTATCCGAACCCGATGATACATAAAACGCCGAAGTTGTCGGGAATGTGGAGCAGATCGCGGACGTATTGTTCGGAAGACATTTCCCCGAGCGAGCGGTTTCTGATGTGACACCAGCAACTTCCGACGCCTAAATCTTCTGCCTGAAGCTGCATGTATGTGGCTGCAATGGCGGCGTCTTCAACCCAAATATCCGTTGCAGATTTATCTCCTAATACGATGACGGCCAGGGTACATCCTTCAAGAAACGCGCTTCCGGAATTTTTACTGACAGATAATTGTTTGAGCATATCCTTGTTTTCTACGGCAACGAACTCCCATGATTTGCAATTTTTTGACGTAGGAGCCAACAGCGCTGCCTGTAGTAATTTTTGGACATCTTCGGCTGAGATTTGTCGTTCTGTGAACTTGCGTGTACTACGTCGCGCGATAATTAATGATTCGAAATTTTCCATAGCTCTTTTTTGGGGGTAAAGTTACGATTTTATGTTGTAAAATGGAAAATACGAGATTTTCAAAACGAAAATTTTAAATACCCTGTATACGCTTTGCGCTTTTTTTGCGTTTATTTATTGTTATAAAAAATAAGGATATGAAAGTTCGTGCCGCCGTCATGGCGCTTATATATATTTTCATAAATGTAAATCTTTTCGGACAGGAGAGTAAACGTGTAAAGATTTTCGGAAATGTCCGCGATGAGGAAGGTCGCCCGATAGAGCTGGTCAATATCCGGGCGAAAGGTACGGTTATGGGGACTGCGACCAATGCGAATGGCTCCTATTCTTTGTCTTTTAATCGGGGAGATTCGGTCGTACTTGTTTTTTCATGTTTGGGATATAATACAACCGAACGTGTGATACCTGAATTGTCACAGGATATGCGTTTGAATGTAAAAATGGGCTATATGTCATTTGAACTCGGGGATATAGTTGTTACGGCGCACAGGAAGCAGACGGATATGATGGAGTCTCTGGATCCCGGCAGAGTGAAGCAGTTGCCGGACCCTTCGGGCGGAAGTATCGAGAGCATTGTTGTTATGTCCGGACCCGGCGTTTCATCTAATAATGAATTGAGTTCACAATATTCGGTACGGGGAGGAAGTTATGATGAAAATATCATTTATGTGAATGGGCTTGAAGTATTTCGTCCTCTTCTGATACGTTCGGGCCAACAGGAAGGCCTGAGTTTTATCAATCCGGATATGACGGAAAAAGTACAGTTCTCGGCAGGAGGGTTCGAAACCCGATATGGGGATAAAATGAGTTCTGTTTTGGATATAACCTATAAAAAACCTGAAGAGTTTGAGAGTTCGGCAAGTGCGAGTTTCTTGGGAGGAGGCGCTTATATCGGAAGCTCTGCCGGTAAGTTTACCCAGATTACGGGCATACGTTATAAAACGAATCGTTCGTTGTTAGGAACAATGGATACGGATGCGGAGTATAATCCGAACTATACGGACGTACAGTCATATATAACGTATAAGCTATCGCCAAAGCTGGATGTGGATTTTCTCGGGAATTTATCTTTGAATAATTATAATTTCACTCCCCATAGTCGGGAAACATCTTACGGAACGGCAAAAAATCCCCGCACATTTAAAGTTTTTTTTGATGGGAAAGAACGTGACCGTTTCCAAACTTTATTCGGCGCATTGACGCTGAATTATACGCATGGCGAGAAGGTGCAGTATGGAATTAGGACGTCTGCGTTTAACAGTCGGGAAGAAGAAAGCTATGATATCGCCGGCTCCTATCTTCAGAATAGCGCGGAGGCCGGAACGACGACGGAGGATATCACTTCTGCATTGGATGTTGCCGGCTATCATGAGCATGCGCGGAATAAATTAAATTCGAATGTGGCAAATATAGGAGCATTCGGCAGTATAAAGCTGCACGTTTCTAATACGCTGAGGTTTGGATTTAATTCGCAATATGAGCATATCATGGATAGAATAAGCGAATGGGAAAGTCGCGATTCCTCAGGGTACAGTCTGCCGCAGACGGGAACAACCGTGAATATGATATTCAACTTGTTTTCTGATAATGAACCGGAAAGTTGGCGACATTCCGCTTATCTGCAGGATGTTTTTAAATTTCGCACAAAACAAGGGATGTTCACGATTACAGGAGGCATTCGCGGAAGTTACTGGAATTATAATGAGGAGTTTATATTTAGTCCGCGCCTTTCTGTCGGTTTTATCCCGAATGCAGATCAGAACATGGTATTGCGTTTTGCTACAGGACTTTATTATCAGCCGCCGTTCTATAAAGAATTGCGTATTGTTGAGGAGGATGAATACGGAAATAATCATGTCAAACTTAATAAAGATTTAAAATCGCAACGCTCTACTCATTTTATTTTAGGAGGAGATTATTCATTCCGCGCATCCGGAAGAAATTTTAAACTGACAACCGAATTTTACTACAAGAAGTTAGATGATATTAATCCGTATACGGTTGATAATGTGAGGATCCGATATTATGGCGAGAATTGCGCCAAAGGTTATGCGATGGGAATCGATATGAAGTTTTTTGGGGAATTTGTTCCCGAAGCGGATTCATGGCTGAGCGTTTCATTGATGCGTTCGAGGCAGACGATTCATGAAACGCTGACGACGCCGACGCCGAATGATCAGGTATATAACGCGTCTCTTTATTTTCAGGATTATTTTCCCGGTAACAAACGCGCAATCATAAACCTTAAAGGAATCTTGTCCGGCGGACTTCCTGTTACGATACCCAATAAAAGTTGGGAATCTTATTCGCGTCGTACACCGCCTTACCGTCGTGTGGATATCGGCTTTTTATATCACTTTGCAGGGGGAAAAGATGCGATTATGGACCGTCCGTTTTTCCGGAATTTCAAGAATATATGGTTTGGAGTAGACGTTTTTAATCTGTTCGATATCAGTAATACAAACTCATATTACTGGATAACAGATGTTTATAATCAACAGCACGCTGTTCCGAATTACCTGACCGGACGTCAGCTTAACTTCAAGATAAGTGTTGATTTCTGAAAGATCACCGGGTGAAAAATCAGTTTTTTGCAGATATGTATGTGCAAGATTATCCTTTCGGAAAACAAAAAATGGGTTTAGGCGTCAATTTTACGGCTGACACAGAACTACATTATTATATAGATAAGCCGTTTTAAGAAAAATAATAATCAAAAAAATATGTTTTATAACATGTTGTTTTTGAGGAGATTGAAAAAAAAATGATTTTTTTTTGAAAAAAAGTGGCAGAAATATTTGGAGAGTAAAAACAAAGCTCATATCTTTGCACCCGCTTTAGAGAAATAACGGCAATCTAAAAAATCGCCTCTCATCAGAAAGCAAACGAGATCTTTGATAGAATTACATGAAACAAGATGTAGTACAAGGGGTGATATTGTTTTTTTATAAGAGAGAAATGATATTACTGTTAAAATAGTAAGAATCGTCGGTCATA
>JAIROL010000271.1 GCA_031257565.1 Tannerella sp.
GGAAACACGAACCTGTTAAACCTGCTGAGTATAGTTATGCTGTTAATCCTGTTCCTGCAAATCTTCATCGGAGTTTTCCAAAGCTTGTTTATGCTGAAAACCGGGCAACAGATAGATACAAGACTCGTATTGGGCTATTACAAGCATTTGCTGAAACTGCCGCAGCAATTCTTCGATACGATGAGGGTCGGCGAAATATTGTCGAGGATGAGCGACGCCGTTAAGATTCGCGCCTTTATTAACGATGTATCGGTTTCTCTTATCGTAAATTTTTTCATCGTACTGTTTTCCTTTTCCCTGATGTTTGCATACAGCTGGCAGCTCGCTTTAATCATGCTGCTTGTCATCCCCCTATATGCGGGCCTGTATTATATTACCGATCACCTGAACAGGAAACAGGAACGAAAAATCATGGAAACATCGGCGGAGTTGCAGAGCCAGCTGGTCGAATCGGTAAATTCGGTACGGACAATCAAGCAATTCGGAATAGAAGACTATACCAACCAGCGAACCGAAACCCGGTTTGTGCTGATGATGCAAACAGTTTACCGATCCGTTATCAACTCTCTTTTTTCAAACAATGCGGCAGGATTCATCAGCCAATTGTTTACCCTGATTTTACTGTGGAACGGTTCTTATTATGTTATTTCCCAATCCATCACTCCCGGCGCCCTGCTCTCGTTTTATTCGCTTATCGGTTATTTTACGGGACCGGCCGTCAGTTTGATTGGAGCCAACAAGACCATCCAAAACGCCCTTATTGCCGCTGATCGCCTGTTTGAAATCATGGATTTGGAACGCGAATCGGAAGAAAACAAAATCGAATTGAAAAAAGAACGCCTCGGCGATATCCGATTTGAAAACATATCGTTTGCATACGGAACCCGGAAAGATGTATTTACGGATTTTTCCATAACCATCCCGCGAGGAAAACTCACCGCCATCATAGGCGAAAGCGGATCGGGAAAAACCACGCTCGCATCGTTGTTGCAAAAATTATACCCGTTAAAAGCGGGAAAAATCATCGTCAACGAACAAAATATAGACTTCTTTACAAACGAAAGCCTGCGGAAATTAATAAGTTCCGTACCCCAGCAACTCAACCTCTTCGCCGGTAACATCATCGAAAACATCGCGCTGGGAGAATTTGAACCGGATATAGAAAAGATACTTGCCATCCTGAAAGAACTCGGTTTAATGCCGTTTATCGAAAAACTGCCGAATGGTTTGAATACTTATATCGGTGAAAACGGCACACAATTGTCGGGAGGCGAAAAGCAGCGTCTGGCAATAGCCCGCACACTGTACAGAAATCCCGAAATCCTGATACTCGACGAGGCGACGTCATCGCTTGATTCCGATTCGGAATCATTCGTCAAACAGACGCTTGGACGACTGCGAACAGAAGGAAAAACGATCATTATCATAGCGCATCGCCTCAGTACCGTCGTGGATGCGGATAAAATCATCCTCCTCGAAGCGGGAATAGTCATCGAAGAAGGAACGCACAGGTCGCTGTATAAAAAAGACGCCCGTTATTATGAAATGTGGCAAAAGCAGTTGCCGGGAAGTATATAGTAACTTAAGTTTCCCACTTGTTTGAGCGTCCTTTCAAAAGGCTTATGTTTCATTTACCGTAATACCCACAGGAGGAAGCGGACCGCCGTCACGATTAAAAAGGTTCGATATTTTATCCGGTTTATCAGCATAAGAATTAGCCCATGCCTGCGCGCCGAGCAAACCATATTCCTCACCCGCAAAAGCGACAAACAGCATACTTCGCTTAGGCTTCATCCCTGTCTGCGCAACCAAACGCGCGGCCTACATAACGGACGACATGCCCGAACCACAGTCTACGCCACCCACTCGGTTGCGTTACTGTAGGCGTCCGACCCGATCGGACGACCTCCGAAACGATTTGTAAATACATCCAAGCGGTTCATCACCTGATTATCCGCACGCCCCGCATCAATGATCTGTTTGACGACAAGATCCTGTGCAGGACAAACGAAAAATCCCGTTATCAGGAAAATAAAGACAACTCCAAATCTCTTTTTCCATTCATTTTTCTCTTTTTATCAAATCATAGGCAACACGCGCTGCATTTTCCATTATATCATCCTCTCCGGGCGCTTTTTTATCACACATCAAAATACGTCCGTCACAAATAACGGTATCGATACAACTGCCGTTTGCTGCAAAAACAAGATTCGACACAAAATTAAAATTGGGCGTAAAGGCCGGCATATTCAAATCTACCAAACATAAATCCGCGATACATCCTTCCGCAATACGGCCCGCATTTATACCGAGCATATCCGCAGCCGCTTCCGTTGCGGCATATAACATTTCGTCGCAGGTCAACACTTCCGGATTTTTGCGCCATGCCTTACCTGACAACGAAGCCAGTTTCATCGCTTCAATCATATCCAGATTATTTGACGACGAACAACCGTCTGTCCCGATTGCAACCGTAATCCCGACGTCGCGCATTTCTTTATACTTAAACCGGTAACCGGAAGCCAGTTTCATGTTAGACGCCGGATTATGAACCACTTTGGCCCCGCTGTCTGCCAACATTCCAATTTCCTCTTCATCAACATACAAAACATGAGCCAGCGCCACGCGCGGAGATAATATACCTAACCGATGCAAATAGCGCACAGGAGTCGTTCCAAACCGTTCCATGCATTGTACGACCTCGCCCTCCGTCTCTGCCAGATGCAGATGTATAAGAACATCATTATCTTTTGCAAAATCAGATATCCACCGGAGCAATTCTCCCGAAACCGTATAAACGGCATGAGGTCCCAATGCATAACGAATACGCTCGCTATAAGGCGATTCACGGCTGAAACGTTTGATGATATTTTGCTTGCTACGAGCTGCCAGTTCCGGTCTGAAATGGTCAAAACAAGCTTCCGACAAGACAGCCCGTAATCCCATTTCTTCAACGGCCTGCGCCGTAGCGTCAAGCTGATGGTACATATCAAAAAATGTCGTCGTTCCGCTACGCAACATCTCCACACATGCAAGCTTCGCTCCCCAGTATATATCATCATAAGTCAGTTTCGCCTCATTCGGCCATATTTTCTCCTCTAACCATGACATTAAAGGCATATCATCGCCAAAACCCCGAAACAATGTCATTGCCGCATGAGTATGCATATTTATCAAACCCGGAATAACGGCTTTACGGCGACCATCTATAACTGTTTGGGCCGATAGTAGTCGTTGTTCGCCAACATTGCCAACCGGAGCAATGCGCTTTATCCTATTCCCTTCAATGTAAATATCTGTTGCCCGTCCGTTCAGCTCAACAGATTTCAGAAGTATACTCATTTATCAAACAACCGGTTATAAACATTTACATCATGAGCAAATCAATCTCCTGCATGTCTCATCAATATTCAACAGGCGGAAGACGGAGATCTCTTATTTAAATTCTCTGTAAAATTCCGCCACCGCCTCTATTGCGGCGTAAAACATATCCACGCCGAAACTTTCATTCGGAGAGTGAATCGCATTCCGCTCAAGTCCGAAACCCATTAATACGCTCTTAATTCCAAGCGCTTTTTCAAATGTGGGAATAATCGGAATGCTACCGCCACGGCGTACGGCAAGGGGTCGTTTTCCGAACGCAACGGTAAAACCTTTTTCCGCGGCCTTATATGCCGGCAGGTCTATCGGACAGACATAGGATTGTCCGCCATGATGATGCGTAATTTTAACCTTTACATACTTTGGAGCCACGCGGTTCATATAATCCATAAACAACCCGGATATTTTTTTCGAGTCCTGATGAGGAACAAGGCGGCAGGATAATTTGGCATACGCTTTAGACGGAAGAACGGTTTTAGCTCCCTCGCCCGTATATCCGCCCCATATCCCGCAGACGTCGAATGAAGGACGGCAGCTATTACGTTCCAGCGTAGAATATCCATTCTCTCCGAAAAGCTCTTCCACGTCAATCGCTTCCTTATATTTTTCTTCACTGAAAGGCGCTTTCGCCAACATTTCTTTTTCTGTTACGGAAAGTTCTTCCACATCATCGTAGAATGTCGGAATCGTAATGCGACCGTCAGCATCCGTAATGTCGGCAATCATTTTACAAAGCACATTAATCGGGTTTGCTACGGCTCCGCCAAAATGACCGGAATGAAGATCGCGGTTCGGTCCCGTAACTTCAATCTCCCAATACGACAACCCCCGCAAACCGGTAGTCAGCGAAGGGGTATCCTCTCCAATCATACTTGTATCAGATACAAGTATAATATCAGCTTTCAACAAATCCTTATTTGCCTCGCAAAAAGCTTCCAGGCCAGGAGAACCGATTTCTTCTTCCCCTTCCAGGATAAATTTCACATTACAGTTGAGAAGACCTGTTTGTAAAGCCGTTTCAAAACCTTTCGCCTGGATCATTGTCTGTCCTTTGTCATCGTCTGCGCCACGCGCATATACGCGTCCTTCACGTATTTCCGGTTCAAACGGATCGCTTTTCCATAAATCCATCGGCTCCGGCGGCATGACGTCGTAGTGTCCGTAGACAAGCGCTGTTTTAACATGCGGAGAGATGAATCGCTCCGCATAAACAACCGGATTGCCTTTGGTCCGCATCACCTCGGCATGTGTAACGCCCGTTGATAATAATAGCTCTTTCCAGCGCTCCGCACATGTAACCATATCGGCCTTATGTTCGCGCTTCGAACTAACTGAAGGAATACGCAATAATTCAAACCATTCGGCCAGAAAACGCTCTTTATTATTTTCGATATACGATTTTACCTCCATGACATTTATTTTTTAAATTAATTCTTTTTCAGATGCTTGTCAAACCAGTTGAAAAACTCGCGTTGCCAGACTATCGCATTCTGAGGACTTAATACCCAGTGGTTTTCTGTCGGAAATATTAACAGCCGGCTTTCTATTCCCAGCATTTGAGCCGTATTATAAGCGGCCATTCCCTGGGAATAGGGAACCCTGTAATCTTTCTCTCCATGTACAATCATAATCGGAGTATCCCAGTTTGTAACCAATAAATGAGGAGAATGAGCATACGAATTTCGGGCGACTTTATTTGCTTTATCCCATGGAGCGCCACCTGTTTCCCATTCTTCAAAAAACAGCTCTTCCGTTGTAGCATACATGAGTTCCATATTGAAGATTCCACTATGGGCAAGAAACGCGCTAAAGCGTCCTTTATGCGTTCCTGCCAGATGAAAGACAGAATATCCTCCGTAGCTTGCGCCCATTGCGCCCAGACGCGCTTTATCAGCCCAAGGTTCTTTTGCTATCGCATCAATAGCCGATAGTAAATCCTGCTCGTCCTGCATTCCGTGGTTTTTGGATATGGCGTCACACCACTCCTGTCCTGATCCCGATGTCCCACGACGGGCGGGTACAACGACGACATATCCCTGAGACGCCATCAACATATAGTTCCAGCGATAGCTGAACGACGGACCCAAAACTCCCTGCGGTCCTCCTGTACACATCATCAGAACAGGATATTTCTTAGCCGCATCGAAATCAGGCGGATAAACGACCCATGTCGCCATTTGCCTGTCATCCGTAGTCGTCACAAAACGTTTTTCAAACGCAGGCAGACTCAACTTATCCATCAGTTCTTTATTTATAAAAGAGATATTCTCGCCTTTTCCATCTACCGGATTAATACGATAAATCTCCGCCGGATCTACAAAGGTTGTACGGGTTGCGATCAAAATGTCGCCGGCTATTTGTACATCCTGATAATCATGATTCCCGTCTGTAAGGCGCGTAATATTTCCGGTTGACATATCCAGCCTGTAAATCTGATGAGCCTCCTGATATGGGGCAGTAAGATAGATAGAACTGCCGTCAGCCGTCCACTTCATGGAACTCGGGCTGGCGTCAAGCGACTCCGACAAGTCTTTCATCGTACCGCTCGGCCAGTCCATGATCATCATACGCTCTTTATCCGCTTCAAAACCTGCACGCTTCATACTTGTCCACAACAATTTACTTCCATCAGGCGAAAACTGCGGACATTTATCATATCCCGGCATATCAGGAGTAAGTAATATTGTCTGCCGGCTTTCCATATCATAGGCATATAAATTAGAATTTGTCTGGAATGCATAATCTTTTCCGGTCAGCTTTTTACTTGTGTAAACGATTGTTTTTCCATCAGGATGCCATGCAATCTCTTCCGTACCGCCAAACGGCTTGAGCGGCGAATCATAAGGTTCTCCCGGCATAATGTCTTCAACAGCCGATACCTTTCCGGATGTAATATTACCGACATAGATATGGTTATAATGACCATCCTTCCACGAATCCCAATGACGATACATCAGATCGTCGTATATATAAACATTCGCCTTATCCAGATCGCTATGGATCTCCGCTCCTGTATATTTTTCCAGTTTCGTTGAAATAATAAAAAGCGCCTTATCTTCTGCAGGAGAATAAATAAACCCGTCAATCAATTCTTTGATATCAGACGCCTGCGTTTCACGACCATTTTCAGGATCTATATTCCAGAGTTTTCCGTCCCGCAGGAAAGCAATCGCCCTTCCCGAAGGCAACCATGCCAGCGAACCCTCGCGTGCAACAGTCTGCGTCAATTGTTTTTTATTCCCTCCGTCAATATCCATCACATAAATATCGGAATTACTTTTGTTCTCCGGAATGCTGTAATACGTTATTGTATAGGCTATACGCTTACCATCCGGCGAAACGGCGACATTTCCGACACGTCCGAACGCCCATAGCGCTTCCGGCGTCATTTGTCCATCTTTAATCTCAATGTCAGGTTTCCCTATATAAACGGCCTGTGAAGATGTTTTCCGATCATCTTCGCTTTTCTGTTCCGCGCCGTTACACGCCATCATTGTTACCATAGTAATCGTTGCAACTATTTTTTTCATAGTGAAAAGGTTTAAATATTTTATTGATCATATTGTTCTTGTGATAAATTGTTATGGCTGCCGGTATTTCAAAGCCGGTCCTGCAAAAATAATATAAAACGCAAATATATAAAAAAATTAAGGAGGTACAATATTTTTTATTGTTTCGTGTTTTCTTAATATAACTTAAAACGATAAACTTATGAATAAAAACATTGCGTACCTTTTTTCAGCCATTTTACTTCTTGTTTTTTGTAATAAATTTATATCCGATTTCTGGGGAAGCCAGAGAAATAGCGTACTTTCCGGTATTAATTAAAAAGATATCATTCGTGGACTACAAAATAATATTAGCCTCAAATTCTCCGCGTCGTAAAGAATTACTGAAAGGTTTAGACCTTGATTTCGAAGTGCGTATCATTCCGGATATAGACGAATCTCATCCCGAAAATACGCCTTTGGAAAATATACCTTGTTATATCGCCCGCAAAAAAGCGGATGCTTACCGTGCGTCAATGCGGAAAGACGAGCTTACGATAACCGCAGATACGGTAGTCATTCTTGATAATGAGATACTGGAAAAACCTTCCGGTAGAGAAAATGCGATAGAAATGATAAAACGCCTGTCCGGACGCAAACATCGGGTTGTCACTGCAGTTGTTCTCACAACGGCAGAAAAGCAAAAGGAATTTTCTGTCATATCGACAGTAGAGTTTGCAGAACTGACAAATGAAGAAATTGAATATTACGTTGACAAATACCAACCTTTCGACAAGGCCGGAGCGTATGGCATCCAGGAATGGATCGGATATATCGGAGTAAAAGGCATTGAAGGTTCTTTCTATAATGTCATGGGACTACCCATCCAAAGATTGTACGGGGAATTAAAACATTTTTAAAAACCTTCCCGCCACCTCCTATCATACAACGAAAAAACGCAGTCAACACCTCTTCCGGAACAGGCCTGTCCAATCTTAAAGAAAGGTTCAGGTTAATTACTCTTACACAGGTGGAAAACTGTTTATTTCTGCTGTTTTTTCTGCTTATCAGTTAAGCGGAAGCGCTTACTTTTGCTCGTGCTATTATGTGAGAGAAGGTATGCACTGATTTTTATTCTCCCTGAATCGCTGAAAAAACAAGAAAAAGTTTTGGACTATCCAAACTTTGTGATAATTTTACAAGCGTTTGATTGGATTTATTAAACGCACGGAAGATATGAAAACAAAATGCTTGATTTTATTACTTATGATGACGATGACGATGACGCCTGTATGCGGTTTTGCACAGGAATGTCCGTGCATTAAAACGGCGCTCATCGGAACAAATGCGAATGCGCCCGTTGCGCATAACAA
>JAIROL010000284.1 GCA_031257565.1 Tannerella sp.
GATGAACGCGCGCGTTAGATGCAAAACACAGCGTACAGCGGCACGGATTTTATGCCGTTTTCAAAACCGAAATTCTTTTTTGAAATACGAATAGCGCAGTTCGATTTGTATTTTTCAGCAAAAACGCCCAGACTTTTAGAGCGGTTGCGCCTGCCTTTTTTTACCTCTATCGGAACTGCTTTCCCATCTATTTGCAATACAAAATCAACTTCGGCTTTGCCTTCGGAAATCCAATAATACAGATTGTAACTTTTTGCAGCAAAACACTGCGCCACATAATTATCAGTCATTGCGCCGAGATAAGTATTATCCTCGTCGACGGTTGACAAAATCGTTTGCAAAGGCATTTCCGAGCGCAGAGTCAAAATGCCGGTGTCGCCCATATACAGTTTGAAATTTATTAAATCGGCGTAAGCGTTTATCGGAATAAAACCATGTTCCAGGCGTTGACATTTGAGGGTTATACCGGCCAAATTCAGCCATTCGATAGCTTCGCCGAAAATAGTCGCCGTGCCGCCGCGTCGCACCACTTTGTATTGAAATTTCGTGTTTTCTTTGGCAAGTTGCGCCGGAATGGAATTGTAGCAGGCGCGAATTTTTACGCTTGTGGGCGCGTCTGCATATTTTGCCATATCTGCAATATATTCGTTAAGTATCTTATTTTGTATCGCTTGAACCTCTAAATAACTTTGTGTTTCTATAAATTTCGCCACCGCCGCAGGCATTCCGCCTGTAATAAAATATTGCCGGTAAAGTTCCAAAGCCGTTTGGTGCAAAGCCTCGGGCATCGGCGTATTTTCGGCAAAATGCATTTTGATTTCTTCGGCAAGCGTTTCGCGGTTCATAGCCCACAAAAATTCCTCGAAATCCAATGGATACATATTCATTTCATCAACTTTCCCCACAGGAAACGAGTATTTTTCGCGATTCACCGCCACGCCAAGCAACGAACCCGCGGCAACAACGTGATAGTCGGGTGTCTGTTCGCAAAAGTATTTCAGGGCAGTAAGAGCGCGCTCGCAAGCCTGAATTTCGTCGAAAAAAATTAATGTCTTTCCAGAGGTAATTCTCTGCCCTTTACGCGCTTCGACGAACTGAATAATTTTGCGCGGTTCAAGTTCGGCGTCAAGAAAATTCCGCAAAACGCCCTCTATTTCCATATTGAGATAGACAACGTTGTCAAAATTTTCACGTCCATACTGTTCTAAAATGTAGGTTTTACCCACTTGTCTCGCCCCGTTAATAATAAGCGGCTTACGATCTTCCCTGTTTTGCCGCGCTTCAAGCGCGGCTGTTATTTTCCGTTTCATACACAAAAAAATTTTTGCAAAATTACTGTAATGTTCCGAAAAATCAAAAAGAAATGATTTTTCGGAACATCTTGATTGATGATGCAGCGTGTTCCAAACATAAAAATATAGTAACTCATATTCGCTCTCGTTCAACCAAAATTCCGGCTCAATGATCTTTACTTCTTCATAATCAAGTATGTATCGTTTGTAAACCAATACGTCGATTTGCCGTTCTTGGTCGCTCGTGTCCGCTACGACGCCGTCATTGCAGGCTTGTTTTGTCTGCATTTTTGTTATTCCTTCTTATTTCTTGCCCACCGATAACAAAAAACGGATGATTATCGGTAGGCTCATGATGATTATTGGAAAATGATTTGGGTAACGTCTCCCTGTACTTTGATGTTTAACTCGGCGTCTTTGTTTTTCGGATACCAGTTTATTGTACCGGATTCATTTCTGTGTTTTGTTATGGAATGTCTATTGCTGCCCGTTAGATTTTCTTCTTTGATTTTGCAATTCTCTATGTTCCAGTTATTTATACGGTCTAAATCAAGATGGATGGTTCGGGCATAGCTGTTTTTTACAGTTAGCTTTCTGTAATTTTCTTCCAAAACAGGGTTAATGACAATTGCTTTGCAGGAGTCTATATGGATATCTCCCCAGGCATTAACCCTGATCGTATCTGTTTCGATGTTGCTGATTTTTGTCTGCACGGAGGTTATTTTATTTATCACATTTGTATTTGACGTATACAGGTGCAGGTTTATTCCTGCGAAGAAGGTATAATTATCCGCATCTTCTTTTTTGTATTTTTTTCTCAGTTCATCTATTTTTATCCTGATAGTCAGTGTGTCATCGTTTGTTTTAGCGGAAATAAAACCGTGCAACGCTTCGGGGATGAACAGTTTGTTTTCTTTGTCAGGCGTTGCTGCAGGGTTTATAAACAGGCCGCATTCATCGTATCCAAAGCCATAAGCATCGTTATTTTCCGTATCGGGTCTTTCCGTATCGAGAACGATAACACGGTAAGGTTCAACTTCAATTCCCATCATGTTGTCTTGCGGGATCCGGGTTATGGTATTGTTGTATGCACGTTTAAAATATTTTCTGTCGGTGAAAGAGAAGCCGATGATAAACAGGAGCGACAAGGCGAAAGCCGACAGAATGATTCCTGATATTATTTTGGTTGTTAGTTTCATATCTACATTATTTAAATTTTTTGTTGCTTACTATATTGGTCATACATTTCAACAATTTCGTTGATAGGGATTTCGAGCATGTAAATATGCTTGAAAAAATCGTTTATTTCGTTTCGAAGGAAGTATTCTTTTCGCATGGTATGGATTTTTTCGCCGGCTCCGGCCGCCACGAAATACCCGATACCACGTTTGTTGAAGATAATTCCTGACGTCTGAAGGTGTTCAAATGAGCGCATGACGGTGTTGAAATTCACCTCCACAATCGCCGCGTATTCGCGAACCGAAGGGATGCGCTCTTCTTCCTTGTATTCGCCGAGTAGTATCATGTCGCATATCCGCTCGGCGATTTGAAGATAGATAGCCTTATTTTCTTTAAAATTCATGTCTACATTATTTAATTTTTAACATTTCGGTAACATAGAACTCACAAATGTTCATAACTCTTTGGCGCAAGCCGTTTTGCATGTTCGTTTCATGTCTACATTATTTATTTTTTAACGCTAAGGAAACATAGAACTCACAGTATGTTCATAACTCTTTGGCGTTAGCCGTTTTGCATGTTCGTTTCATGTCTACATTATTTATTTTTTAACGCTAAGGAAACATAGAACTCACAGTATGTTCATAACTCTTTGGCGTTAGCCGTTTTTTTTAACGCTTCGCTAAAAGACCGTTGGTTCATGTTCGTTTCATGTTTTACAAACGTTTTGTGATTTCTGATTCGCAAAGCCTGAAGTAGGCGATAGTCCAGTTGAAGAGTGTAAAAGCGGACAGGATCAAGTGTATAACGGTAAATACCTGCTCTTTATTGATATTATTTTTGTTTACCGGCCCGAAAGAACTAAGGACATTTTCAAATCCTTCGAAACTCCCGTAAGAGAATAGAATTGCCCAGCGGCAAAGTAATATAAATGCAAGCGTAATAACCGCTCCTGCCGTAAATGTTTTTATAAAACTGGCCTTTTCCCAGAAAGTAGCGCCTAAAAGATATAGCGATTGAAATAAGAAATAGAGACTTATGGCTATTCCAAATGTGTCTTTATCTAATAGGAATCCGTTTTTCTCCCAGTCGTTACCGGTATATACCAATTTTGTCAGATCAAGAAATTTTATATCTAAATTGGGAAAACGAGCGGAACATATCCCAACACGTAGAGAATCTGCTATCCAGAGCGCTGCGAAAAACGAAATAATATATCCGATTGTGATGATTATCCAACGGGAGAGATATTTTTCGAGATTAGACGAAGGACAGACTAAGTACGAAATTCGTTTAATTTTGCTGTTCATAGGGCTCATAAATGTGGATGCAAACAGGATGCCGCATGCTGCAAAAGCGAATGACAGAAAGGTTAGTAATGACTCGTTGAGGTTATAGCCAGGCCCCCCTCTTTCGATATCGCTGTAATGATCCAGAGATTGTGCCGTGAGGACGATGGTCATGAAGCCGAGCATAGTCAGGAACAGCAGCGTGTAGCGTTTCCAGTTTTCCATCAGGTCTTTTCTGAAGACAAGACCAAATCGTTTGACGTCAAGTATATTATTCATAATTGCAGGTTTTGTCGGTTAAACAGGCTTTTAATTTTACCGGGGTTTTCAAGTACGGCATTAAAGAGCGTTTCCAGATTGAGAATGGATTCTTCTTCTCCTTCATTTGGCAGAAGGGCGTTGTATCCCTGGAATGATTGTGAAACATAGAATGCTTTTTCATGTTCTATATGGCCGGCTCCATTGGCAAAGTATAGATTGCGGCAAATGTCCGTAGCTGAGGCGTCAAGCAATATGGATTTATTTTCCAATATAACCACATGCTCAATGAGCTTCTCAATATCCTGTACCTGATGTGTTGAAATGATAACTGTGCGTTCGTCGGTCATGTTGGATGCGATGAATTTTTTAAACTGACTTTTGCCGGGAATATCAAGCCCGTTGGTCGGTTCGTCCATTATCAGTAATGAAGTGTTTGTTGCCAGGGCAAAACTCATAAAGACTTTTTTCTTCTGTCCCATAGATAGCGAACCCAGATTGATGTTCAGGTTATTGTCCAGTTCGAAATGCGACAGGTTTTCTCTCAGTTGTTCTTCGCTGAATTTGGGATAAAACGATTTGTTGATAGACATATACCTTTTGAGCTTTACATTCGGGAGCATAAATTCTTCGGGAACAATAAAAATGTCGCTTAAAACAGAAGGTAAGCGCTTCGAAACATTTTCGTTGTTGTAGAAAATTTTTCCTTTCCGGGGTTGCAACAATCCGATCATTAAATATAATAAGGTGGATTTGCCGGCTCCGTTTTTGCCGAGAAGGCCGTACACTTTTCCGTTGTCGAACGATAAGGAAAAGTCTTCGAAAACGGTTTTTTTCTTGTACTTGAAAGTAACTTCTTTTGCTTCAATCATGACGTCTTAGGTGTAATGTGTTTATAATTAATATTTTACAGTATTTTGATTTGTGTAATAGTATATTAGTACACTGCAAATGTAGACATATATTTTATATTTCCAAAAAATAATGGACGAATTTTGTTTTTCTCCTAAAATCCGCAAGCAATAAATTGGGTTGATTCGGAAAAATCACCTCTGGTTTGTTCGTCTCAATCCTGCTTCGTTATACGCCGCCCGCCGTCCGCGCACGAATTTACAGGCATAACGTATAAAACTGCATCTCCACGTATAATTTTCCATTCAATTGTACAAAAATTCATTGTCTGTCAATTAATATAACCGTTCCTTTAGGCAGTGAAAACATGGCGTCTTTATAGTCTTCTTTCGATTCTTTGAATCTTGATCCTCAATAAAACAAACAACCATGAAACAAAAACTCTTTATTTTACTTGTATGCATAGTTGCATTAGGCGATCTGGCCGGTCAGAATCCGCTCGATTATCTGAAATGGATGCAGCATACTTTGCCGGAATCGCCGGAATGGACGGCCTGGCAACAGGCCGGAGGCGAACTGCCCCCTGATTTCGGGCAACTACCGAAATCCAATCTATTGCCCGATCCGTTACGCTATCTCGATGGCCGTCCGGTCGGGAATACGCCGGCGGAATGGCGTGCGCGGCGGAACGAAATATGGAAACTTTTTGAGAAATACGTCACCGGGACATTCCCGCCCAAGCCATCTGTCACGCAAATCGTACTGTTAGGCGAGACAAAAGGAGACGGATATACGATGCAGAACGTGCAAGTAACGTTCGGGCCGCAAGGCAAAGGCTCCGTGCGAATCCGCACTATTATCCCCGATCGTCCCCCGCAGGAAAAGTTACCCGTGATGATTAGCCCGAACCTCGCCGGATGGGGAGCAACCGTCGTCCGGCGCGGATATATCTCGGCAGGTTATGCAGGTAACGACGCCATGGACGACGCCGCGCCGCTGAAAGACATATATCCGGAATATGATTTTGCCGTATTACCCCGTCGGGCATGGCTGGCACAAATTGTCGTAGACTACCTGGCCACCTTGCCCCGGGTTGATATGGAACGCATCGCCATCAACGGCTATTCGCGCGACGGTAAGATGGCCATGATAGCGGCGGCGCTCGACGAACGCATAGCAGCCGTCATTGCGGGGAGCACAGGCGTCGGCGGCATTGTACCCTGGCGATTTTCGGGCGAACGGGGCGGAGGCGAAGGAATCGAAACGACAACGCGCTCTTTCCCGACATGGTTTCATCCTCGCCTGCGCTTTTTCAGCGGGGCCGAAGATCGCCTGCCGGTAGACGCTAACCTGCTCGCCGCCTTAGTAGCGCCTCGCGCCGCTTTGTTCCAGTGGGGATACGCCGATCAGGTAGCGAACGGATGGGCCATGGAACAGGCATACGCATCCGCCCAAAAGGTTTACGAACGCTTGGGACAGCCGGACAGGCTGGGGCTGCTGGCCGTAGCCGGCTTCCACGGCAGTAACGACGTCGAAGCCTGTATGGACTGGCTCGAACGGCAGTTCGGACGCAGCAAAAAAGAATGGGTCAACCGCTTCATATTCCCGTATGACTTCGGGCAATGGCAGGCCGACGCCGGCGAAACAACAGACCTTGGGGCATATCCTCCACAGCCGGCAGCTACACCGTTAGCCGCTTCACTTGCAGAATGGGACGGGAAAGCCGGTCGTTTGCGCAGCGAGATCCGCCGGATGCTGGGCGACACGCCGTTAAAATTAGTCCTCCCGCCGTCAGACCGGAGGCCATTCCCTGCCTCGCGCCGTCCGGCATACGGGCCTGTCGAAATTGCCAAAGGGCAGGCAGGGAACCCCGGACAACTGGCGCCCGACGTCCCCTCGTGGGTCATTGCCGCAGGAGGCGCATCCTACGGATGGACGTCGCCCGAAAAAGACAACGTTGCCTCGCGGCGGATATTCTTCGACGGCGTCACGGGCGACCTTTACTATCCGGCCGGAACGCCCGAAGGGACGAAACTGCCCACCGTCATCTGGTTGCATGGTTACCATTATCCTTTAGGTTACATGTGGGTTTACCGGCGCGACCTGCATCCGATTCTGGCGTTGACGAAGGCCGGTTACGCCGTCCTCGCCTACGACCAGTCCGGTTTTGGTACGCGATGGAGCGAAGCCGCCCATTTCTACGACCGCTTCCCGCACAGTTCGCGCATGGGGAAGATGGTGGAGGACTTGAGTAGCGCCATAGATGCATTGCAGGCCGATACGCTAACAGATACCGGAAGCGGCGTGTGGGTTTTCGGGTTTACCCTGGGAGGCTCGCTGGGGCTGTATGCAGCCGCACTGGACGAGCGTATCGCCGGCGTGGTTTCCATAGCAGGATTTACGCCCATGCGTACCGACACGCCCGAACGCGGCATGAGCGGCATGACACGTTACAGCCACCTGTACGGCTTGATGCCGCGCCTCGGTTTTTTTGCCGGACACGAATCGCAGTTACCGTATGATTACGACGACCTGATGGCGTTAATCGCACCCCGTCCCGTCCTGATTGTACAACCGCTGAACGATCGCGACGCTCACGCGGGCGACGTACGCAGCGCCGTAGAACGCGCACAGGAGATCTTTGTTCTCAAACAGGCCGCAGGCAAGCTGGAACTGCACGAACCGGACGATTACGGGCGTTTGACAAACGACATGCAGGACAAAATCATCGAATGGATGAAAAAACATAAATAATGGAATCAGAACCGCCCCTGACGGGAATAAAACCGGTACTGACGGCGCCGCGAACAGGCTGGAAATAAAAACAATACAAAAGTAAAAAAGAAAAGACACACGTAAATCAAATATAAAAAGACAATGAAAAAATTATTTTGTTACTTGCTCATAATTGCAATGTCCGGCATATTTCCCGGAATGACGTCATGTACGTCCGGACCCCGTGTTACATTGACGGAAGATGCGGAGACTTACACCATGGACAACGGTATAGTCAAAGCGCGCATATCGAAAGTTACCGGCGACCTCGTATCTTTCCGCTACCAGGACAAGGAACTGCTTGCCACGCGGCTATCCCCGGAACCTGTCCAGGCTGCGGAAGGCGGCGAGCCGGCCGATAATCCGAATTGGCGCGAGCCGGTCATTACCGGTCACGCACACGGCTACTGGTCGCACGACGTGATGGGCGTCAAAGGCTCGGCGCCCGCCATTCCTTCCGTAACGATTGACCCCGCGAAAAACGGCGGCAAACGGGCGGAAGTTTCGCTGAAAGCCATCTCCAAAGACCGTAAAATGGGAACAGGCCCCGGCGCAGCTCCCGACGGTAATGTGACGGTAGACGTCGAAATACGCTATACGCTCGAACGTGCAGCCCCCGGCGTCTACACCTATTCGATCTTCCGCCATCCGGCAGACTATCCGCCGGCACAATTCACCGAAGCGCGGTATTGCGCCAAACTGGCGCCGTTCTTCGACTGGATAAGCGTCGACAGGGAAGTGAATCGCCATTACCCCAAAGACCTTTTTGTGGGCGACAAATACGTTTACACGGCCAACCAGTCGGAGAATCCGGCTTTCGGATGGTCCGGTACCACGGAACACATCGGGTTCTTTTTCATCAATCCTTCGATGGAATATATGGGAGGAGGGCCTACCAAGGTAGAATTCCTCGGCCACCGGGATACGAACGAAGAAGCCGCCCCCTGTGTCCTGAACTATTGGCGCAGTAGCCACTACGGGGGCGCGGAAGCAAATATTGCCGCCGGAGAAACATGGGAGAAAATCATCGGCCCGATGTTCATCTATGCCAACACCGGCGGCGACCCGCAAAGCATCTATGAAGACGCCAAGAAACGGGCAGTCGAGGAAGCCGCTAAATGGCCCTACGAATGGTTAAGCGACGCCGACTACCCGAAAGCCGGCGAACGGGCTACCGTCAGCGGACAGCTTACGCTGAACAACGAGCCGGGATTAGCCGCCTTCCGCAACCTGAACGTAGGATTAACGGCCGGCGAATACCGTTCTCCGCGCCAGGAAAACGCCCCGCCCGCTTTCGCCAACTGGCAGCGCGACGCCAAATTCTATCAGTTCTGGACAAAAGGAAATGAAGACGGGACGTTTGAAATAACAAATGTACGTCCAGGGAAATACACGCTCTATGCGTTTACCGACGGAGCTCTGGGAGAGTATGTCCACAAAAACATCATAGTAGAACCGGGGAAACCCTTAAACCTGGGCGAATTGAACTGGACGCCGCTACGCAAGGGCCGCACTATATGGGACATCGGCGTCCCCAATCGCAATGCCTCCGAATTTTTCATGGCGGAAAAAAGGCGCGACCCGGAGATTTCATTGGAATATGCCCGCCTTTTCCCTGACGACGTCACCTATGTGGTCGGGCAGAGCGATTTCTCAAAAGACTGGTTCTTCCAGCATGTGCCGCACAACGAAGACCCCGAAGCCAAGTCAGCGCCATTCTTCGGCGTCCGGGCTATCGGTCGGGCAACACCCCGCCGCATCGTCTTCGACCTGCCCGAAGCGCCGGAAGGAACAGCTTGCCTAAGGATTGCCATCTGCGGCACAGGAACGCGGAGCCTGGCGGTAGAAGTGAACGGGAAACCGGTAGACGGCCTGGACAACCTGTCGGGCGACGGCGTAATCACACGCCACGGCTCGCAGGGCATCTGGTACGAGAGGGAAGTAACATTCGACGCGTCACTGCTGCTCGCCGGCACGAATACATTAACCCTGACCGTTCCGGAAGGACCGGTTAACAATGGGTTAATCTACGACTACCTCCGGTTGGAAGTAAGCCGCTAAAGCGATAAAAAATAAACGGGTAATCATAATAAGGTATGATCATGAGAAAAAAATCACTGACCCTTTTCATCTGCTTCTTGCTGACGTCGTTTCCATCTATGGCCTCCAATGTCGGCAGGCGTTATCCGTCCGAGAAGTTCACGATTGCAGACCGGACGACGGGACGGACGTTGACGGTACTGACCGCCTCGGAACATAGCGACGCCAAACCTTACCAGACACACGATACGTGGACGGCCGATGGCGAATGGATCGTTTTCCGTTCAAACCGGGGGGGTAACGGCTCGCAACTCTTTGCCGTAAATGAAACGAACGGCGCGATTGTGCAACTGACCGACGCCCCGGCTGTTAACGGCGGAAGTATTAATCTTTCGCGTAAGGAAATGAAACTTTATTATCTACGCGGCGGGTTTGCCGGTGGAGCAGGCAGCCGTGCGGAAGGCAGAACTGAACTGCCGCGTCAGATTGTAGAACTGAACATCGGCGCTCTGCTGAGAGACGCTATGGCAAACGACGTGAAAACGCCCGAATCCTACGAACGGATTGTCGTTACCCTGCCGGAAGACCTGCGAGGCAGCGGGCTGGCGCTCGACGCCGACGAGACGCGCATTTATCTGGGCGTCACGCTCGACCGTCCCGACGCGTCCCGCCCGCCGTTGCCGGCCCCGCCGAACACGCCGCCGGGAACGGCGGGAGCGCCGCCGTCCGTTCCGCCGACTGTGCCGCAGGGAACGGCGGAAGCGGCAGATAGCCGGTCGGCTGTCGACAGCCGCAATACGAATGTAGCCGAGACACGCGAGGAGGCACGCGCCCGTTTTGAAGCGGCCGGGAAGGGCAAAAGCGGCATCCGCGCGATTGACGTGCAAAGCGGCAAAATTACGAAAGTGATTGACGTCGACCTGCGCATGGGCACTTACAAGCTAACCCCTGGACGCCGGGCGAAATCATCTACTGCCACGAAACGACCGGCGACGCCGTACAGCGCATCTGGGCTGTACGCGCCGACGGCTCAAACCATCGCCCCGTCTACGTTGAAACGCCCGACGAATGGATAACGCACGAAACCGTATCCGGCCCCGACGAACTCATGTTCCTGATCATGGGACACCTGCCCTACCTGCGCGAAAAGCCCACGGGCATTGCCGTCGTCGACCTGCGTACCCGACAAATGAAGCTGTTGGGACAGGTTGAAGAAGATATGGGCAACGGTCAACAGGGCGGCTTCTGGCACTGCAACGGCTCGCCCGACGGACGCTGGGCTGTCGGCGATACGTTCAAAGGCAGCATCTATGTTATTAACAGGGAAACAGGCCGCCATACGCTGCTGACCACCGGACACCGGATGCGCCCTGACCATACGCATCCCATTTTCAGCCGCGACAGCAAACGGGTTCTGATACAGTCGGGATTGTTATCCGGTGGTAAAACATTAAACCTGATGGTTGTCGCCTTACCCGAAAATTAATACGCATGAAACGAACATGCAAAACGGCTTGCGCCAAAGAGTTATGAACATGCTGTGAGTTCTATGTTACCGAAATGTTAAAAAATAAATAATGTACGCATGAAACGAACATGCAAAACGGCTTGCGCCAAAGAGTTATGAACATGCTGTGAGTTCTATGTTACCGAAATGTTAAAAAATAAATAATGTACGCATGAAACATTTAATTGAGAATTGAAAATGATTGTTTACCTTTGTGGCGTCAAAAGTGTTTTTTAATTCTCAATTAATTATGAAGAATTTGCCGATAGGAATACAGTCATTTGAGAGTTTGCGAAGCAACAGTTATCTGTATATAGATAAGACAGAGCACATTCATCGATTGGTTACGACGGGAAAGATTTATTTTCTTTCCCGTCCGCGTCGCTTTGGAAAGTCAATGCTCATCAGCACGCTGGATGCGCTGTTCAGCGGACGCAAAGAACTGTTTGAAGGTCTTTACATTTATGATAAATGGGACTGGTCAAAAAGCAATCCCGTTATCCGGATAGACTGGACGGCTATCAAGCACGACACGCTGGAAGAGATAGAAATCAGTTTGTCGTCCCGATTAAAACGTTTGGCGCGGGGATATGAGATTACGCTGTTTTCCGAATATGCCTCTGACTGTTTTGCCGAAATGATCGAAGAACTGCATCGCAAGACCGGCAAAAAGGCGGTTGTTTTGGTAGATGAATACGATGCGCCGATACTGGACGCGATGAGTAAATCGCCGGCAGAACTGAAAGCCATTCAGGAGTCGCTTCAAAGTTTTTACAAAATACTGAAAGCAACCGACGAGCATCTGCAGTTTGTTTTCCTGACCGGCGTATCGAAATTCGCCAAACTGTCGATTTTCTCAAGCCTGAACAGTCCGAAGGATATTACAGTTGGCAAAAAATACGCTGCCCTGTGCGGCTATACGCAGGAAGAACTGGAGACAGACTTTTCGGAACATATTGCGGCTCTTGCTGCCGAACTGAGCCTGTCGCGGGAAGAAACGCTTGCCGTCATAAAAAAATGGTATAACGGTTATTCATGGGATGGCGAAACATGTGTTTACAATCCATACTCGGCCCTGTCGCTGTTCGACGTCCGGGTGATTTCCAATTACTGGTTTGCCAGCGGAACGCCCACGTTTTTGATTGAACAGCTCAAAAAACGCGAACAGACGGATTTGGCGCTCGAACCTTTCGAGGCTTCCCCCAAGATATTCGACAGCTTCGATCCATTGCATATAGAAAACATTCCATTGCTGTTTCAAACCGGTTATCTGACCGTCAAAAGCATACGACCCACGGAAGAAGAACCGCAATATACGCTTGGCATACCCAACAGGGAAGTTTTTCTGTCCCTGAGTGAATATCTGTTGAGCGCCTACAGCGAATATCCGCTTTCGGGAATCGCCATATTAAAGGGAAAAATGAGCAAACAACTCAAATCGCTCGACTCCGTTGGCTTCGCTCAAAGCGTCCGCACAATGCTCGAAAATATCCCGTACAATATCCAAATCGGCAACGAAAAGTATTATCATTCGCTCTTCCTGTCGTGGATGCTGACGATGGGCTTCGAGGCGCACGGCGAAGTCATGACCGGCAGCGGACGCATTGACGCCGTACTGGAACAGTCCGATACCGTCATTGTTTCCGAACTGAAATATCATGCAAAAACGAAAACGGGCGCTCTGCTCCGCAATGCAATGAAGCAGATTCACGACCGCCGTTATTACGAAAAATACCTGGACAAAGGCAAAAAGATCGTCCTGCTCGCCCTGGCGTTCTCCGGAAAGGAAGTTGGCTGCAAGATGGAAACCCTGTCCTTGGCGTCATAGCTGCCGGGTTAGTGAATATAAAATCATTATAACCGGTTTGATACCGGATATTCTAAAAATAAATAGTATGTATTTTACATTATTAATTGTCGTAATCCTAACAGCGATTACATTGGTGGCTGCCGCTTTAAGCATTGCTAAAGCGATCTCTCCGCGTTCATATAACCCGCAGAAAGGCGAAGCCTATGAGTGTGGTATTCCTACCCGCGGAAAGTCCTGGATGCAGTTTAAAGTCGGCTATTATCTATTTGCCATCCTGTTTCTGATGTTTGACGTGGAAACGGTGTTTCTGTTTCCATGGGCGGCTGTGGTGCAGGATCTGGGGACGCCGGGATTGATTAATGCGCTCTTCTTTTTATTTGTCCTGGTACTCGGATTGGCGTATGCATGGAGGAAAGGAGCATTGGAATGGAAGTGAAACGAAGCATGAAAAGGCCAAAAATAAAATCGATCGGATACGAGGAATTCAATGATAACGAGTACCTCGAAAATATGGCGAAAGAACTGAATACCAATGGAACAAATGTTGTCATAGGCGCTCTTGACGATGCGGTCAACTGGGGACGGAGCAATTCGCTCTGGCCGCTGACTTTTGCGACAAGTTGTTGCGGGATAGAATATATGGCGGTCGGCGCTGCGCGTTATGACTTTGCCCGTTTTGGTTTTGAAGTGACGCGCGCCAGTCCGCGTCAGGCTGATTTTATCATGGTGGCCGGAACGATTACCGATAAAATGGCGCCGGTTCTGAAACGGTTGTACGATCAGATGGCTGATCCGAAATATGTTATCGCGATAGGCGCCTGCGCTATTTCCGGCGGACCTTTCAAGAAGTCGTATCATGTGGTGAACGGAGTGGATAAAATACTTCCGGTGGATGTGTATGTTCCAGGCTGTCCTCCGCGTCCTGAAGCGATGTTGTACGGGATTATCCAGTTGCAACGGAAAGTGAAGGCGGAAAAATTCTTCGGCGGCGTGAACAGGCAGGTGAAAAAAGATAGTAAATAATGGATATTCGGGAAAAAATAAAAAATCTTGTTCCGGAACAGCAATTCGGCAATTAAAAAAGAATCCATAAATTATTCGCACCTGTCCATAAAAAGATAAAGCAATCCTGTTCATGTGTTATCACACGAATGGGGATTTATCTTTTTTAACATGTT
>JAIROL010000024.1 GCA_031257565.1 Tannerella sp.
GAGGCATTCGATCTTGTGGTGAAAAAGACCCGGGAGATTGTTCGACCCGGACGAAGCGTGATACGAAACAAGAAACCCAAAAGAACTTTTTCAATGAATTACAAGAAGTTATAGGGGGGGCTTAATTAAACGACATTGAATTATATATTTTAATATTTGTATATCCCGCGCCGATATATACAAGTATGCGGTTGCCGTAGCGTCCGTTTTCCGTGGTTGCGTAAAGGCATGGATGTATGGGGGTTACTCAAAGAAGATTTTGAATATTGTCCATCCTTTTTCCGTATCCAGGCTGAATTTAAAATTGTGGTTTACCAGCACATCTCTTATGAACATTAAACCGATACCCTGTCCTGATTTTTTGGTAGTGAAAAATGGGGTGAACAGTTTCTGTTTTGCTTCTGCGCCTATTCCGGGACCATTGTCTTTGATTGTTACAGATAAAGGCGAAGATTGAACTGCGATATGTATTTCGCCGTCTTTTTCAATGGATTCATATGCGTTCTTTATAATATTTACAAGCGCCTGTTCGAGTTGTATTCCATCTGCATATATTGTATAGTTTTCTCCTGTTAATGACAGCATTAATTGAATGTTCCGTTTTTGACATTCTATCCGGGTTAGCGCGTCCACTGAGCGAACCAGTTCGTTCAATGAGATTTCAGATAAGGACGGTTCGGGTATTCTGACGACATGCGCCAGGTTTTTAATAAAATGCGCCAGGTTCCCGCAACGTTCGAAAGATGCTTCTACCGCCGGCAAAACTTCCTGCCATTCTTTTTTTCCATCCAACCGGATGATATCCGAAACAACATTTAATGTGGATCCTATGGCGCCGACGGAATTGTTTACTTCGTGCGACATCATCCGGATAAGACGTTCATAGGAATCTTTTTCAATCTTCATGAATTCATGGGTTAATTCTTCAATGAGAATAAACGGGTGATCGAACCCCCGGTCCATGAAAGACGAACGTATACAACGATAAGCGTTTGTTCCCGAGCTTCTGATAATCACGTCGTCGCCGGATTTTAACGCCGCCAGGGATTCGGCCAGTTCAAAGGACGCCTTATTCAGCATACAGCCTTTTACGGATGACAGATCATTTATATTCAAGAGTTTCATTCCTGCAGGATTGACGTCGGATATCTGCCTGTTAAAGTTCAGGGTCATGATTCCTTGCGGAGACGCTTTGATCAGGAGATCCAGAAAATGATTTTTCTCCCGTACCATGGAGCGTTCGGAACGTAACTGTGAGATCATACAGTTGAATATATCAATCAGTTGATTTGCCTCTTTGTTTTTAACGGGACGCAGGAGGGTGGAAAAATCCTGTTCTTTCAGTAGCTGCATTCCGCTGAGTAAAATGTTATACGGCCGGATTAGTTTCCTGTAGATGAGTGACGACAGCACAACAGATGCGATGACAATACATTGTATAATCCAGAAGGGAACAGGGGCGCCTCTGAAAAACAGGAATCCGGTTCCCGCCAGTATTCCGGTAACGAATACCACAATTATCCAAAAGATCCATTTCGATTTCATCTGATAATTCTCAGTTTTCAATTCTGATATCGTATTTTTCAAGCCTCCGGTATAACGTCTGGCGGGTCAATCCTAATGCTGCGGCGATTTTTGAATGATTGCCTCCGTATAACCTGATAGCTTTTAATATCATGTCTTTTTCTACTTGTTCGAGAGATAATACGGAATTGTTTCTCATTTCTGTGGTCAGAGGGAGTTCCGTATATTGTTCTTTAAAATCCTTGTCTGTAATTTCGCTTTTGCCTGAAACAATAATGGCTCTGTCTACCAGATTTTTCAATTCGCGTATATTGCCCGGATAAGGTAATTTTCTTAAAAACCCGATAGCTTCGGATGATATTTTCACTTCGGGCAGGTTATTAAGTTCGGCCTGTTTTTTTGCAAAATATTCGACTAAAAGGGGAATGTCTTCTATCCGTTCGCGCAGAGCCGGTATCCGGATCGTTATCAGATTAATGCGGTAAAACAGGTCTTCGCGGAATGTTCCTGTTGCAACCATTTCCGCCGGGTTTTTATTTGTAGCGCTTATAATACGCGTATCTGTTTGTCTTGGTTTGCTGTCTCCGAGCGCTTCGAATGTCTGGTCCTGTAAGACGCGCAGCAGTTTTACCTGACATACCGGGTCCAATTCGCCGATCTCGTCTAAAAATATAGTTCCTTTGTTTGCTAATTCGAACCGGCCGATTCTGTCATGGCGCGCATCCGTAAAAGCGCCTTTTTTATGACCGAACATTTCACTTTCGAACAGGGATTGCGCAATGCCTCCCAGATTTACTTTGACAAACGGGTTTTTGCTACGGTTACTGTTTGCATGAATCGCTTCGGCAATCAGTTCTTTTCCTGTACCGCTTTCACCGGTTATCAGTACGGGCGCGTTTGTTTGCGCAATTCGTGATACGGTGTTTAATACCTGAAGCAGGAGGGGCGATCTCCCGATTATTTTATTACTTCGGAATGAGAGGAGGGCGTTCCCCGATGCCGGCCGCATTTTTAAATTTGATCCGGAGTCTGCTTCAGCAGTATCTTCAGCGCTGCTTTCTTTGTTTAATTGAATAGCCGTTTGAATGCTATTCAGTAAGACAAGATTATTCCAGGGTTTGGTAATGAAATCGAATGCTCCGGCGCGTATCCCCTGTACCGCCAGATTGATAGAACCCCATGCCGTAATAAGTATTACCGGAACATCGGGACGAAAAATGCGTATTTTTGCAAGTAGTTCAAGCCCCTCTTTGCCTGTGGTCGTATTTGAATAGTTCATGTCCATCAGGATCAGTTCGGGCGTATTCCGGCGAACAAAATCAACTGCTTCCTGTTGAGCGGAAGCGGTGACGACCTCATATCCGGCTCGCTTTAGTACAAGCGTCAATGAAGTTCGAACAGTGATATCATCGTCGCAAATTAATATCATTGGCAATAACTTTTAGCGATATGTAATATCGGGTAAAGGTAATAATTTTTTTGTTTATTCTTCATGCAGCGCTTCTGCAGGATGCATATTCGACGCTTGTCCGGCCGGATACCATACGGCAAGAACCGAAATAATAGCGAGAAACAGAACTGTCACCCCGAAATTAATGAAATATTGTTCGACGCCGGATCCGATTTGTTCAGAGTTGGCCTGCGGTATTCCCAATGCATTTAACAAGTCGGTCTGGCCGATGTTTATACATATATTGACTCCTATTACAGCGGAAATAAACAGGAGAAAAAGGGTTTCTGTGTAGAGGAGCGTTTTTATTTTTCGCCTGGACGATCCCAGGGCAATACGTAATCCGATATCGCTTGTGCGTGATTCCGTACGGTACCAGAACGTGCCGATGACGCCCAGGAAAATATTAATTATCAGGAATAACGTGATTGCATAAATACTGTTCAGATTATCCGTAACACCGGACCATTTCATCGAATTTTTCTGCATATCCTTCAGTGAAGAAATATTTGAAAACATATAAGGGCCGATATACAGCTGTTCTTTCATGTTTTTTACAAATCGTTCCGTAAAACCTTTGGCTACATTCGGATGAGTACGGATCGTGATCTCGATCCTCAAAAGGTCGACGTCTCTTACTGCTAAGGAATGGAATACCGTATTTTTATAGGGATCGAAGAATCTGCTTTTTAATTTTTCCGTAACACCTATAACTTTAAATATTTTATCACTCTTGTAACTATGTTTGAGTTCATGTACATCTGATACCGGATAACCGGATTTAACGGGATTCCCGAAAAAATCATTTCTGTCGGGGCTGATTAGTATAAAATTCTCGTTTGCAGGGTCCATCCAGTCGAAGATATATCCATCGACGAGCTTTATCCTGAAAACGTCAAAAAATCCGGATGATACAAATCGATTCTGAATCATTAAGGATGTAGAATCGGCGTTAATTACAAAACTCGAAATTGAAACAGAACCGCTGTATGGCATACCGGCCTCAGAAAGACTGATGCTTTCAATTTCCGGATAGCGCTTTAAGCGTTCTATTAATGTGAGCGCACAGGCATATTTTTCGTCCCGGGTTAAGTTTCCAGTTTCGGCGCCGGGGTCAGCTTCGTTGAGATACCTTTCGGTCATTCGAATGGAATAAGTATGATCGATATCGAAACCATGAGGCTCATAGCTACATTTAGTTATATAATACAGATAATCGCAGCAGAACCATAGTATACAAAAAACAATAACATATTCCAGTATGATCCATGAATTTGTTTTTCGTTCGTTCCGGATGATTTTAAAGATATGTCGTATCATGTTCATATAACGTTATTGGTTAGCGAATGGACTATTGTCATACGCGAAGCCCTGTAAGCGGGGATCGCAGCCGAGAGTATGTTGATAATTACGCATGCGGCGAATACCGATAAAAAGGCCGGAATGGAAATGATTGTGTTAAGCGGAATACCGCTATTCTGCGAGATCCCTAACAGCCAGTCTTTCATCAGAAATATGACAAGAACAGAAAATATCATGCCGAAAATGCCGCCGATAAAGGATACGATCAGATTCTCCCACAGTATTTGAACCAGAATAATATGTTTTTTTGCTCCGAATGCTTTTCGTACGCCTATTTCCTGCGTACGCCTTTTTATGCGTGAAAGGTTTAATCCGGAAAGATTAATAGCGGGAACGAGCAGAATAATGATCAATATGAATGCTACTTTCCGGTTTCTTGTTTCTGCCTGTTCTTTCATCTCTTTTTCATTATTTCCCCCTATATTCATGCTAAGTATGCGATGCGTTTCAGGCCATCTGACGTCCAGAGTTTTGGTTACTTCGTCCGCATTGAATTTTCTTTCTATTTTTTTGATTTCTTCGCGAATGGCGGCAAAGTCATTTTTGTTTTTTGCCAATAGCATCACCTGATACCCTGCGTTTTCCGGATTTTTCCGTGATGTATAAGGAATCCATATCTCCGATGACGCTTTTGTAAAAACAGGAGATATATCCTTTACGATTCCAATAACCTTGTATGGACGGAAATTTATTTTTATGGTCTGCTCCAGTGCGTTCTCTCCTTTAAAGAGTTTCTTTTCCATGCTCTCCGAAATAACGGCTTCGCATAGTCCTGATTGAAATTCTTCTTCACCGAAAGTTTTCCCTTTCAGAAAAGAAAATGAAAAAAGCTTCCAACAGGCAGGATCCGTACATTTGACATTGGCGGAAACAGTTTGAGTAGAGGCTTCTCTACTGACCAACGCGTTTAATCCTGTCTGCGCGGATATTAATTCCGGAGTTTGTAATAAAGAAATGTAATTTTTAATTATCTCATAAGAGATAGGGCCTGAACTATCTGAATAATTGCCATTTCCCAGACTGTCGGTCAGCGACTGGTACGTGAGGTATAATGTCCGGTTCCGGTTATTTTCGGGAGCAATACTGATGTTTTTGACCTCGTCGGAGATGATGATGGACATGATCATCATGATCGCCAGCGCTGTACCCAGAATGGATATTATGCTGAAGAACTTATTCTGTCTCAGCATTTCTATTGCTTGTTTGAAGTATATTTGGTACATGTTCTTCCTTTTTTATTCGACTCTTCTTCCGTCGAAGAAACGGATGATCCGTTGGGTTGATTCGGCGATATGTTCATCGTGCGTAACCATGACGACGGTGGTTCCTTCTTCATTTAATTTGAATAACAGTTCCATAATTTCGCGTCCCATTTTACTGTCGAGATTACCGGTCGGCTCATCGGCAAGAAGTATTTTCGGCCTGCCGATAATCGCGCGCGCGATGGCGACGCGCTGGCATTGTCCGCCTGATAACTGGGTGGGGAAATGCTTCATCCGGTGAGAGAGACCTACTTTTTCCAGCGTTTCTCCGACTATTTCACGCCGGCTTTTTTTCGAAGATTTTCTGTAAAGCAGCGGCAGTTCTACGTTGTCCGATACATTTAAAGAATTGATCAGATGAAAACTCTGGAAGATAAACCCCAGCGTTTTATTCCTGAACTCCGCCAATTGTCCGTCTTTCATGCGTGTTGTTTCAATCCGGTCTATAAATACTTTTCCGTCGTTCGGAAGGTCAAGTAATCCCATCAGATTAAGCAATGTACTTTTACCGCAACCGGATGGCCCCATAACCGAAATAAATTCTTTTTCCTTTACTTTCAGATTTACTTTTTCCAGCGCAATTGTTTCGACTTCTGTCGTACGGTATATCTTTGTGATATCCTGTAACTGAATAATCTCCATTTTTTTATTGTTTGGTTTTATTTTCTCAGGTAAATATATACAATACTTGTGCCTTTCGTTTAATTATCTGATCATTAGTCGTATAAAGACGATTAATAGTGTCCGGATCCGGACAAAACCGTCCGGAGCCGGTTATTCATGCCATTTTGTGATATGGATTGCCGGAGAGTATAAATCTTTTGATTTTCAGCAATTCAGGGAGAAATTATCTAATAATTCAATTAATGGAGAAAAAGAAGAAAATAAGGGAATGGATTCTGGATTTACCTAAAAAGGGGAAAATAACTTTTTCACTTGATGAAAAAGGCTGAATTTCTTGGGGATACCAAAAGACTTTTACGCCCGGATGAGATTTATGATGCACAGGAAGCATATCGGATTGTGAAAGAGAAGATTATTGAAAATCAAAATATTATCCAATTTCTAAGAACCGACTAAATAAGAGACAGGGTAGAATTTTCTATTGACGAAAAACATTCAAATTTGTAATTTTCGTCAATAAGACATATCTTTGTAGAAAATATATTACCATGATAGCAAGAGAAATATATCTGAAAAAACTGCGCCAACTTCGCGATCATAATTTGATCAAAGTCATTACGGGTGTTCGACGTTGCGGGAAATCTACACTTCTGTCGGCATTTCGTGATGAATTGCAGGAGTCGGGAGTCAGCGCAAGCAACATCATCTTTTTCGACTTTGAAGAACGTGAAAACATCAAATTCAGCGACTGGACTTTACTGTATGATGAAATTCTGGCAAAAACAACCCCCGGAGAGAAAAATTATGTTTTCCTTGACGAAATACAATTGGTCGGCAGTTTTGAAAAACTTGTCAACAGCCTGTTTGTTAGAAAAAATATCGACCTATATATAACTGGTTCCAATGCCTGCCTGCTGTCGAGTGAATTGGCCACCTTGCTTACGGGCCGCTACATAGCCATAAACCTGCACCCGTTCTCTTTTGCAGAATACACGCTTGCTTTTCCCGGAGAAACAAATACGGACCGCCTGTTCCGGCAATATATGAACAGCAGCGCATTTCCCGAGGCGGTTAATCTTTCAAAAAACGCTCCCGAACTTGTAAACGATTATCTGCAATCCATTTATGATACGGTTGTCGGAAAAGACATTGTCACACGCCATAAACTGCGAAATTTTAATAACTTGCAGCGGATTGTCGAGTTTTTGTTTGATTCCATAGGCTCGCTTGTTTCCCCTACCAATCATGTAATTTAGATGCGTCGGCCATGTGTTTTTTATGTGAAATTGTTGCATGTTACACTAAAAGATCGTACCTTTGAGCTTTCATAAACAACGTATTTGGTTTTAATGGAAACGATCATTAGCTGTGAGAATATAACCCATTATTATGGAAAGAAGCTTATCTATAAGGATCTTAACTTTGAAGTGAAAAAGGGAAAGATACTGGGGCTTCTGGGTAAGAATGGGACAGGTAAAACAACGATTATCAATATATTGAACGGATATCTTAGGCCCCGCTCGGGCGTATGCCGTATCTTTGGAGAGAAGATGGAATATCTGTCGCCTTCGACAAAGGCGCGTATCGGACTGTTGCTTGAAGGGCACATTCAACATACGTACTTTAATATTGAGCAAATCGAACGTTTTTACAGTCGCTTTTTTGCGAATTGGAAAAAAGAGGCATATTATGAATTATTGAGAAAACTGCAGGTTACGCGTACGCAAAGGATTAGTACGATGTCGTGCGGCCAGCGTTCACAGATTGCATTGGGGCTGTTGTTTGCACAGAATCCGGATTTGTTGATTCTCGATGATTTCTCAATGGGGTTGGATCCGGGTTACCGCCGGTTATTTGTAGAATACCTGAAAGAATATGCTACGGCTGAAAATAAGACGATTTTCCTGACTTCCCATATCATACAGGATATGGAAATGTTGATTGATGATTGTATGATTATGGATTATGGGCGTATATTAATTCATGAACCGACGCGGTATATTATGGATCATTTCAGACGTTTCCGGTTTGTCAGCGATGTTGAGGCGATAGAGGGAAATGAGCTGCTATGGCATACGGAGAAGCTGGGGAATAACTGGGAAACCTATTCGTTTGAGCCGAAAGAAGAAGTTGAGAAAATTCTGATACCATACAATATCAGTGAATTAAAGGAAGAAAAGCTATCGCTCGAAGATACTTTTATAGGTCTTACCGGAAAATATTAATAAAGATATGTTCAGCGCATTATTTTATAAAGAATGGATAAAAACGAGGCGTGTCATTCTGATGACGGGAATCATACTTGCCGCCCTTATCGTTTATACGTTTATTAATACGGGACAAATGTTTCGTATAAGCGGCCATGTACAGACATGGTCGTCCGTATTATTGAAAGATATGTCCGTTTTACCGGAAATAGCTAAATGGTTTCCTCTGCTTGTCGGGCTTTTAGTAGGTTTGGTACAGTTTGTTCCCGAAATGACCGACAAACGTCTCAAACTGACCCTTCATCTGCCGTTGCCGGAGTTGAAAATTGTCCTTTCGGCGCTTTTGTATGGCGCGATAGTCTTGTTTCTGATATATCTTCTGATGTATATGATTCTGGGCGCAGGATTACGTTTCTATTATGCAACGGAAATTATCACTTCCATGACATGGCAGCTCCTGCCGTATTTTCTGGGCGGGCTGGCCGGCTATATCTTTACGGCCTGGGTTTGTCTGGAACCGATATGGCGTCAACGGATATTTAATGCCTCGGCGGCTGTTGGGGGACTGTATTTATTTTTTATGGATGCTAAACAAGGCGCTTACATCACCTTTTTGCCCTATCTTGTCGCGCTTGTCATTGTGGGATTCTGTTTCCCGTTCTACTCGGCTGCGAGATTTAAGGACGGAGCGCAGAAATAACGAACAGCAATAAATGAAAGAGAAAATGATACGCAAGAAATATACATATTACATTATTCTGGTTTTCATTACGATTATGGGTATATGGCTCATTCCGTCGCTTGTGAAGAAAGCGACCTGTTCGCCGGACGACTATCCGTTTGTTTATTATAGTTCTATGATGAAAGAATTTGGAATTGTCGATTACAAAGATAAAAAAACGCCGCTTAGCGATCTGAAAGGAAATAAATTTACGACGGCTCAGTTCGATTCGCTGATGCCTCTTCTTAATTTTCGCCAGTTAATGTCTGATGGGCGTTTGCCGGACAGCATAGGAGGAATAGCAATCACACCTCCTCTATTAAGGTCAAAGTCAGTGGTTTTCAGATATACTCCGAAAGAACGGCAAACGCCGGATGGAGGGTTATACATCATGTTCGAGTCGATGCCTAAAAGGGTAGGACTGGAGATGCCGGAAGATGTGTTTCGTATGAAGAATGAAATAGAATTTATTGATGTGCAGACAAATGCAGTCAATCGAGAAAAGAGCGATTTATTCGCAAAAGCGCTGGAGAAAGCAGGTTACAGCTTTCCCGCTCAGTGGTCGGTCGGTAATCCGAATCCGCGCAAAGCCTATGACGAAGGATATTTTAGTCTGGATGATAAAAGAAACTTGTATCATCTGAAAATGGCGAATAATCGTCCGTTTGTCAGGAATACGCGTATTGCCGAAATAATGGATATTGCCTGGTTCTCGATGTATGAAGCTCCGGATAAACGTTTTTACGGATTTCTGTTCGATAAACAAGGCGGTCTTTATATCGTGGAAAGTCGCGATGGGAAGTATGCGCCGCTAAAACTTGATATTCCCCCTGTTGATATAACGAAGGATCAAGTGGTAGTCATGGGGAACTTGTTGTACTGGACTGTTTCAGTTACCACTCTCCGGAATAAAAGTTTCTATGGTTTGGAAACAGAGACATTGAAGAAGGTAGCGGAATATTCCGTAGATAGACAGGACAATAAATGGGATAAGGCGTCTAAATGGCTTTTTCCTTATTACCTGACATTTCAGGATCCGAATAGCGATTACATTTATCCGCAAATACGCTATACGGGCGCTTACGGATATGGAGCGAATATATTATTAGCTGTGGTTTCCGGAATTTTTATTTCAGGTAGCCGAAACAGAAAAATATTTAACATACTGTTTATCATACTTACCGGCGTAGCCGGTATGATTGCATTACTTTTATTACCGAAGGGAAATTAAACAAATAAACGATAGATGATGAAAAAGATTTTATTTTTAGCCGTTGTGTTGTCATGTATGGCAGCATGTAACAACAAAAGTGCGGAACAACAGTCAGCGGGACAAAACGAAGAAGTAAAAACGTATGCCGCCGATGCATCGGTTTATAAGCTTGATAGCTTATTGGCGGCAGCCGATCAGTTGGTAGATCAGACTGTGACGGTACGCGGTTTCGTTACGCATACCTGTAAGCATTCGGGAAAACGTTGCTTTATCGTCGGCGACGATCAGAAAACATCCTTTCGCGTGGAAGCCGGAGGTGAAATAGGCGGATTTAACCGTGAGCTGACAGGCTCGGAACTGGCCATTACCGGTATTGTTAGAGAGCGTCGTCTGACAAAAGAATATATTGATCAATACGAAGAACAGGTCAATGAGAAAAAACTCCAGGAAGACGGTTCTGCCGAAACATGTCAGGCGGAATTGAATAATATAAACGGGATGCGCGAATGGATGAAAGCCAATAATAAGAATTACTATTCGATTTATTATATGGATGGCGAAAGCTATGAAGTTGTGGAATAACAGCAATGGAAGATATCTCGAACAGAAGAGTAAACCGAAAAACAGAATACTCCGTTGGTTGAGGGTCATACATCGCGACCTGGGATTCCTGATGGTTGGCGTATGTCTTGTATACGGCATTTCAGGATTTCTGCTCAATCACATGAACGGTAAGGATCCTGCGTATAAAACGCAAGAAGAAACATTGCAGATAGATAAAAACCTGTCGCACGAAGAACTCTCTGTTTTGTGGAAAGACAAAGGGTTGCCCGAGTTAAAAAAAGTGATGACAATTGATGACGTACATTCGCGCCTGATGCTGAACGGCGGGGTGGGAGCGTATAATTCGGCAACAGGAATAGCGGATTATGAAATGCACTCCAAAAACGAATTCGTTTACTGGATAAACCGTCTTCATTACAATAAGATAAAAGGTTGGAGCGTAATGGCCGATTTATTCGCATTCTCCCTGATCTTCTTCGCGCTCTCCGGATTGTTTATGGTTAAAGGACGGAAAGGATTAGCCGGTAGCGGGAAATGGTTCCTGCTGGCAGGACTTGTTATTCCGATTCTTTATATTGTATTGACTTAACACGGATTGCAGCTTACGATGAGTTAATATTCTTGTAACTAATATTTCCATTTCAATACCTGCACTTTTTTTGCAAATTCACTTTTAGATCGTAAATTTGCAAAAAAATATTTTGTGATGATAAAACGTGAATTACAAAACAAGATAGAAGAGATGGCGAAGAAGTATCCGGTTGTTACTTTGACCGGACCTCGTCAATCAGGAAAATCAACACTCTTAAAAACTACGTTTCCGGATTATAATTACGTAACAGTTGAAGATCCTGATATCCGTTTGTATGCATCAGAGGACCCACGCGGTTTTTTAGCAACCTACCCGGACAAAACGATAATAGATGAAATTCAACGTGTACCGGAACTGTTTTCTTACATACAAGGGCGCGTAGACAAAGAAAATAAGGAAGGGATGTATTTTCTGGCCGGTTCTCATAATTTTTTATTGATGCAACATGTAGGCCAGTCACTCGCCGGCAGAACTGCTGTTCTACGCTTGTTGCCATTCTCTCATGCAGAAATGCAAACTGAAAACATTTTTCCGGAAACTGTCGATGAAGAAATTTTCAAAGGAGGTTATCCTCGTCTTTATGATAAAAATATTGCTCCCGGCGATTTTTATCCTTATTACATCCAAACCTATGTAGAAAGGGATGTACGGTTGATAAAGAATATTGGCGATTTGAGTAAATTCATCCGCTTCATAAAATTATGTGCCGGACGTATCGGTCAATTATTAAATCTTTCATCGCTTGCCAACGAATGTGGAATTGCCGTATCTACTGCACAGACTTGGGTTTCGTTACTTGAAGCAAGCTATATTCTTTACTTACTCAAACCGGATTATAATAATTATGCAAAACGATTGGTTAAAAGCCCTAAGTTATATTTTTATGACACAGGGTTAGCTTGTTCGCTTTTGGACATTAGTGATGCGAAACAGATTTCTACGCATTTTCTACGAGGAGGACTTTTTGAGAATCTTGTGATAAATGAATTTATAAAAAAAGCGTTCAACACAGGCAAAGAACCTGAAATTACATTCTGGCGAGATAGTACCGGAAACGAGGTTGATTTGCTCAATATTGTAAATGGAGAGCAAAATGCTTGGGAAATTAAATCGGGAGCGACTTTTTCTTCCGATTATTTCAAGAGTATTGGTAAATGGGCGCAATTATCCGGTACTGCTACAGAACGACTTCATGCAGTATACACAGGGGACAAATCAATGAAAACATCAAATGGAGATGTTGTTGCCTGGAAAGATTTATGTTACTACTTCTTCCATATTTATTCATTCCAATAATTCGCCGTATTCCGGAAGATTAAATATCTACGAAGCTTTGCCGGCAATTAAGATTTTAACTTATAAAACAGCAGCACAGGATTATCTGTAACGGATAACCCCGATAATGATTTATCATATTCCATGACAACGGGAAAAGATTCAATAACATACTCCGCCTCAATGCTGTCTATCAAATAATTATCGTCAAAATACATTGGTGCAAACCTCTCAAGACCCGCTATTATATCATTTACTGTTTTTCCCGATTTCGTTATTTTAGTTTCCCTGTCGGTAAACGAGAAATGACGAATATTCTTTAAAAAAAAATCCAATACGACTAATTTGTCTGATATATAAAATTTATCTCTAATGATATAGTCAAATTCGTCGGAATATATGTTATAATCGCCAATGAATCGATTGGCGGGAAACGTCTTGTTTCCAAAAGAAATGTTTATATTTCCGTCCCATTGATCGTCTTTTTTCTTGTAGATTATGTTCCCGTAGCGGGGAGAAAAATAGAATTCATCATTATTAACTTGAAAGACATTACTCGACATCCAATTCATCATTGTCTCTCCATTATATTCTCCTCGTGGAAAGTATCCCTTTATGATTCTTCCGTTTTTATCAATGTGTTCCAATTGATAATCTTCCGTCCACGGAGAAGGCTCGTTATATGTCCAAAAAGTTGTGTCTGTAACAATAACATTACTGCTATAAGACGAATATCCGGTCTTTTCTTTCAAATTGAAATTAAAGTCATAAAGCAATAAGGACTGAGTGGAAAAATCCAACACTAAAATTCCTTTTTCTGAAACGCACATATCTTTTAACAAAACATATTCGCCGGGGCCTGCACCCCGCCTGTTTAAACAACCGGTAAATGCGCCGTTCTTGTCGAAGATATAAACCGCATTTGACAAGTCGTCCAATATGTAAATCCTGTCTTCATACAGTTGTATTTTAGCTATATTGCCAATGATACAGTCGCCGCTTGTTTCCAGTTTTACAACACTCACATCTTCCACATATTCAGACAACCTGACTTCCGAAAGATTCTTATAATCAACCGTTATCTGTGTCTCGAAATCGTTTGACTGTTTATCGCTACATGATATTAATAATAGCAGCAGTATTAACGTGTCATTTGTTTTCATTTTTCTTTAGTGTACCCTTTTCTTTGGACAATTTCCAATATCTAACCAAAAGATTTCTTCGTATTTTCCACTAATTCACCTTGATCGTTCGGTTCTCCGACTACAGATTGCATTGTCCTGTCTGTTGCAGCTGTTTCAGAGCGGCGCAATGTCATAAAACAACAATAAGTTCAGCTCATCTTCCAATTGATCCGTATCAAGTTGCATACCGGTGTATTCATTCATATTTATTCGGTCTTTTATATCCTCATAATAACAGACTCCTACCAGCGTTTCGCCCTGTTGCCAGCGCGGGAAGAAGGGCAGTCCGTCGTTTTCAAACTTTACCCTACCCACTTTCTGTACGCCTTCCGACGGTTTGTAAAAGCAATAATAGCGTTCCATATCTTTCAAAAAACTGAAGATAAAACTTTCTCCACATACAAAGAAATGTTCGCAGAGCGCATAGGATTGTTCCGGAAGATCCGGGATGTGATTTACAACCACGTTTGACGGCGGATTGTGATGGATAAAATCCAAACGACGGAACAGAGCGCTTCCCGTATGGTCGAACACAAAAATATGATTCGAAAATGCTTCCGTAAAAAATATTTTGCCTTCGACGGTTTTTACAAAGCGTTTGCCTGCTCCACCCTGATAATCTCCCGGGCCATCCTTTATATCCGGAAACGGCAGATAACTTTCCACAACAGCTCCCTTTTTGTCTGTGCAGACTACTTTATTGAGCGTGTCCTGACGGATTAAATTCTGCAGAAAAAATCCTCCTCCCGTCGCGATAAAATCCAGTGCGGAAAAACTGAGCGAAACCGTTTCCACAGGATTAAGTTCCCTGTCATAAACGATGATATGACGGGTTGGCATATCCAGCAAATAAAGATTGTCGGCGTCAGACGCAAGCGCTGTCGGATTGACATATTCATTCGGGCCGCTTCCCCGGTGGCATACCTGTCTTGTCAGTTGACCGGTATTCACATCAAAGGCGCTTATTGAGGCGGTAATATCATCCAGAACATAAACAGTATCACCCATAAAGCATATATCCCTTATGTTCCCAAACAGATTCGCTTCCTTTACAATCAAAGGCAATATTCTGACTTGAGTAACAATATCTGATAATGCGATCTCCTGCTTTTTCCCCAAATCAATAACAACAGACTTCTTCCGTACCTCCTTTATATTACAAGAGTACAGTAAAAACGGCAAAATTGCAGCAACAAAAATATATTTCATTCTTTAAGAGAATATATCATATTCAACAATATTGTGTATGAGTTTTACAACCCGAACAGGAGTGGGAATGGTGACTTCTGCTACAACCCGGTCCATAATAGCTTGATGTCGACTGATTTCCTGTCGCAGTACCGGAACTGTTGTAACATGCGACATGCATTACACAATAACAACTGCTTCCCCCACTTCCACTTTCATCAGCTAACGCCTCAATGTTCGCTAATGCAATATCTGACAAAACAGCATCATTCCTGCTTTGCATCACATTCCAACCGGCTACTGTCACAATAGCTACTACACTTGCATAAAAAAATGTTCTTTTCATTTTGTAAAAATTTAAATCTATTATAAATATTATTTCCACTATTGTCCTCTTTTCCGATAGAAACATATGAGTTGTCTTGTCGTCTCATATCTGTTGATATTCATATTAAACGTAGCTGATGTTGTAATCGTAAATTTGTTTATAGCGTTAAAGAATATTTTGTTCATAGTACTGAATTTTTAATTATTTTGCACAAAAGTAGTTTGAAAAAAACAAATGAAGGTTCCTTTTAGATTCCTTTTTATAAATATGTTTTATGACATATGCATATCTTTTCATTGCAACCATTGTCCTCCCGTTATCAGGTTCAGCAAGTTCTTTTGGACGCAAAGACAATCCTGTCGTAAATAACTCCGGTATCATTAAGAACTTGGCGATTTCATATAGTATATAACAATTTGTTGATCTTATTTAGGCGTATTTACTGTTTTTACTTTCTTATAAATAAATACGCTGATGAAATATTTGATCCTTTATGCAGAAAATGATAAGAGTTTGGCTGAGTTGTACATTGATGATTTTCATGATAACGGCTATGATGTAATCTGGGCTAAAAACGGACCGGAAGCTGTAATATTATATAAAGAACATACTCCTGATATTGATCTTGTATTGCTTGATATAGAGATGCCCGGACTGGATGGATATCAGGTTGCAGAGAAGATAAGAAGAAATGATCCGGATACCCCTGTTATCTTTCTGACGTTACTGTCTGGTTCGGATCATGTGATTAAAGGATTAGATATGGGAGCCGACGACTATATCCATATAGATATTGATAAAAAAGAGGTATTTGCCAGAATACGCCGGGCTATACGGAGATATTCGGAAAAACACAATCCGATTGTCAATATAACTCCGGATACATATCTTGACGCCGCCAGCCGGACATTGAGTTCATGCGGCTATTCCGAGAAGCTATCTTTTCGTGACAGTAACCTGTTGCGTCTACTGGTATCAAATAAAAATAAACCTCAAAAAAGAGAATGGGTTATATCCCTGATATGGAAAGAGAATATAAATGGAAAAGAATACATGAATAAAAGTATCTCCAACTTGCGCAAACTGATGTCCAAGGATGAAAAAATACAGCTAATGGCAAATCGCGGGGACAGTATTGTTTTAATAGTTTGCGAGTGACATACCGGCGCCATTCTAAAGAATAGTTTAGGATCCTTGTATGTTCTAAAATATCAATTTAAATATACAAGTCACTAATATTGGATTTGACCGGTCATTGAAATCGGGGTTGTTAAAAAATAATTAGATTGACGCATTGACAAAGTCAAGCGGACCGGCCTGTCCTTTCCCCACCCCCATAAACAGCGGCAGGAAAAAGAACAAGGCAATAAACGAAAAGACCAGTCCCCCGACAGCGCCTGCCGCCAGCGGAAACCAGAAGGCTTCCCGGTATTCGCCAACCATAAAGGGAATAAAACCCAGCGCCGTGGAAGCTATCGTCAGGAAAATCGGCTTTACCTTGACATTCCATGCCTTTATGTAAGCTTTCGACGCTTTGATGCGGGGATTTGCCTTCCGGATATTGTTGTATTCGTTGAGCACGTAGATATTGGCATTGACCGACAATGCCGCCAGGAGGATGAGCGCTGCAAATCCGCCCTGGTCGAAATTCAGTTTGAACAGGTAGAACGTTAAAAACAAACCGATAAACGAAACCGGAATAATGAAAATCACCACTAAAGGCTGCGTCGTGGAATTGAACAGAAAGCCGCTCATGAAAAAGATAATGACAATGATTAAAAATAGCAACCAATATTGTGATGCAACATTCTCTCCCCACCAATAGCGGTACGATTCGCTTTCGGCCCTGTAGCCCAAAGGAGAGGTTTTGTTGAAAAAATCAATCATCCGGTCCATCACTTTCCATGCCTGCTGGTAAGCGCCGATATATTCATATTGCAGGCACAGGCGATATTGCTGGTTTTCTTTTTATTCTAATTTTGATGCGGTTGCCCTGGTTTCATTTCACAACAACTTTTTTGTTTCTTGCTTATTTTTAAGATGTTAGATTTTACAGGTCAGGAACTCTGAATTTATGGCGCAATGGGTCGTCCGGATCGCTCGTTTTATTTTACGACGCCATATAAAACCGTGTCGATAGCGAGTTTTTTATGTACCCTGAAATAGAACTTATATTCCGGCGCTATTTCTTTTATATACATGGGAATATCTATCAGATCACGTACTTTATGATAGATACTGATCCCTAAAACCGGCTTATATTTACGTATTGTCTGCTCCGCCCCTTTCAACGCCATCAGTTCAGCTCCTTCCACATCCATTTTAATGTATGTGACCGGATTCCCCGCCGCTATACGATCTATCGTATCTACCTCGATGTAGCGGTCCGATCCTTCGGAAATCATTGAAAGCATACTGCCTTCTTCCTGAAAGGGCAACTTTCCGGCATAACCGTATATTCCTTTATTCACAACATCAATATTTGACAATTTCCGGTCTTCAATATACTGCATAAGCTGCCTGTAATTGGAACGATCCGGTTCTGCCGCCCAGATATGCCGGTAAACGCCTCCGGACGCCTTCAGAAATTCGGCGATAGTATCTCCGGTAAAAGCGCCGCAGTCAAAATAAGACTCATGGTCGGTAAATTCAAACATTCCCTGAGGAAAATATTGTATTTTATCAAAAATCGGAGGGAGATATTTCATGTCCTGCCGGATCTTGCTTAAAAGATAAGCCGCCAACGAATCTTTCGACTGCCGATCCTGCAGGTCATCGTACAAATCTTTCAGAAACATCTTATTTTCCTGAACAAAAGAAGGAGTAATTATCTCCATATCAAATATCTCGGATAAGTAAGACACGGTCCTGGCATTTTTAAATTTCGCCGAAACCCTGCCAATATGTCCATAGGCTTTTACGAAACCAAGCACAACATGATACCCCGGCAGTTTTTGATCAAGATCCTCCACATGAACTTTTTCTGTTTCTTTCAGCAAGATGGTGGAATCCGTCATTACCGGAGATTCTTCATCAAACGCCACCAGTTTTATTCGAATATGGTTTGCCGCCAGTTTTTTAACAATCTGATCCGCCACATCAACAGTCGCTCCATATAGAACAACCGGAAAATCAGATCCCTTAAGAGATTCTATTACCGCAACATCATTAGCCGTACCTGCCGGCTTTAACAATTCATTAAAATCGATCATACTTATTACGCGGAAGGATTTTCCTTTCTATCTCAACCCAAACTTCTCCTCTCGGTTCATACCGCATAATGATGGTCTTATTATTAACATAATCCCATTTGTAGACGTCTTTCAGATTTAACCGGGGATATATAATTTCCTTAAAATCCTGCACAGGTACGGAATCTATTGCGACCGGAAACTCCGGAGATATGCGTAACCATTGAGCATGTTCGTATAAATTAGAATAAAACCGACCGATCCTGGATATATTACCCGCAACATCATACTCCTCAAAATAAAAACTTGCAGACAACGCCCCGTACTTTTTATCGTATCTTGCACTCTTACGGACCCAATGACGTCTCAAACGCTCATTCTCATCATAATCATATCTATTGCCTCCGGTAATTATCGATTTCATTTTACTTCCCGGAAAATTCTGCAGAAAATATTTTACATTACTTTCCCTTCGGCAGTAATACAGAACTGAAATCAATGCTCCGTCCGATCCGTACTTACGCTCGATACCGTCCTTATCATTTGTATACCGGATACGATTGCCCTGTTCATCATATTCGATATACAAACAATAATTATATTTGCGACCGCAATATTTATACTTCCTCCTGTATGGATAATACAATGACTTTAAAATACCGTTTTCATAGTATTCCTTTATCGTATCGACCGGCAATCCTTTTTTAAAACGGCCTGTGATCCTGACTTTAGTCCTTTCATGATCATAATAATCCGTCTGAAAACCTTTACAGGTCCCATCCGGACAATTATAAGCGATATCTTCTTTTACGATTCTGAAACCTCCATCCGAACCGGCATGAACATCGCCGGAATTTACCGGTAAATCAAAATCCCGCCGTTGTTCCTGTGACGATATGAATATAGATATGAATGTTAAAAAGAACAGGATAAAATATTTTGTTATGTTCATACAAAAAAAATTTAGTCCGAACCGGACTTTTTCATTTACAATAATAGTGCAAAGATGATATTTTAATTTCAAATACCCAAAACTACATAAAAAAAAGAGGTATACTGCACGCGGCATGATTTTGTGATATGTCGGCAGAAAGCAGAAGGCAGGAAAGCAGGAAGCCGTCGGAAGATGGCGTTACCAACCGCTATGTGGTTATTATTTGCGTTCTGCTGTCTGCTTTTTATCTCGCAAGTTTATCCCGAGCAAAGTATAAATTAACTTTATGAAAATCATTTTGATTTAAATTATCATTTAAACGACAATCTTAATTTATACAATAGTTAAAGACAAAAAAAAACAACTCGAAATTCATCGACTTCTCTTTTTTAGACGACTTTTTCGAGTTCATAAAAATATAAATAACAGATTATCAAATAATTAAAAAATATTTTAGAAAACTTTCCAACAATTTAAATTTTTGTTCTCAAAAAATTTGGACAAGTGGTAAACTCTTCATAAACTTGCGCTCTCAAATATGGTATTAATAAAATTTTAAATAAATGAACCCTAAAACATACTCTTTTGACGAGGCGTATAAAACTTCTCTTATCTACTTTACCGGCGACGAACTTGCTGCAAAAGTATGGGTAAACAAGTATGCTCTCAAGGACGGCTTCGGTAATCTTTATGAACAAACGCCTGCGGATATGCACCGCCGCCTTGTACGTGAAATTTGCAGGATTGAGAAGAAATATCCCAATCCTCTTTCCGAGGATGAATTATTTGCCCTGTTTGACAAATTCAAATACATCATTCCGCAGGGAAGTCCCATGACCGGAATCGGAAACAATCATCAGATATCATCTTTATCTAACTGCTTTGTCATCGGGCTGGATGGAAATGCGGATTCATATGGGGCAGTCATACGTATAGACGAAGAGCAGGTGCAATTGATGAAACGTCGTGGCGGCGTAGGACACGACCTGTCGCATATACGCCCGAAAGACTCTATTGTTAAAAATTCCGCATTGACGTCAACAGGACTTGTTCCGTTTATGGAACGCTATTCCAATTCAACCCGTGAAGTTGCTCAGGAAGGACGGCGGGGAGCTTTAATGTTAAGCGTATCGATTAAACATCCGGACTCGGAAGCGTTTATCGACGCCAAAATGATCGAAGGAAAAATAACCGGAGCCAATGTTTCCGTCAAAATAGACGACGAATTTATGAATGCCGTAATAAACGGAACGCCGTACAGGCAGCAATACCCCATAGAATCCATTATTCCTGCGGTCAAAAAGGACATAAACGCAACGCAACTCTGGAAAAAAATTATTCATAATGCATGGAAATCCGCAGAACCGGGAGTGTTATTCTGGGATACAATCATAAATGAGTCTGTTGCGGATTGTTATGCCGATCTTGGATTTAAAACCGTTTCAACAAATCCATGCGGAGAAATACCTCTTTGCCCATACGACAGTTGCCGTTTACTGGCTATCAATTTATATTCTTATGTAGTAAATCCATTCACTCCCGACGCTTATTTTGACTTTGATTTATTCAAAAAGCATGTCGAACTGGCGCAGAGGATCATGGACGACATCATCGACCTCGAAGCGGAAAAGATTGAAAAGATTCTTGAAAAAATCAAATCCGATCCCGAATCTGAAGAAATAAAACATACGGAACTTCATCTCTGGAAAAAGATTCAGAAAAAAACGCTTCAGGGGCGACGCACCGGAGTAGGTATTACTGCCGAAGGGGATATGCTGGCAGCCTTAAACCTGCGTTACGGAACGGTAGAAGCTACGGATTTCGCGGAAAAAGTACAGAAAACACTAGCTCTTTCGGCTTACAGATCATCTGTTCTGATGGCGAAAGAACGCGGAGCGTTCGAAGTATACGAAACAAAACGCGAAGCAAACAATCCGTTTGTAAATCGCCTGCGCGAAGCTGATCCTGACTTATACAGGGAAATGGCGACTTATGGACGCCGGAATATTGCCTGCCTTACCATCGCTCCAACCGGGACAACCAGTCTTATGACACAAACGACATCCGGCATAGAACCTGTCTTTATGCCCGTATACAAACGCCGTCGCAAAGTAAACCCAAACGATTCCAACGCCCGTGTGGACTTCGTTGATGAAACCGGCGATGCATTTGAAGAATACACCGTATTCCATCATAAATTTGTAACATGGATGACGGCCAACGGCTTCTCTCCTACAAAAAAATACACGGAAGAAGAGATTCAGGATATGATAAAACGGTCTCCTTACTACAAAGCGACGTCTAACGACGTGGACTGGTTGCAGAAAGTGACCATGCAGGGACACATACAGAAATGGGTAGACCATTCTATCAGCGTCACGATTAATTTGCCGAACAATGCATCCGAAGATCTTGTCAATGAGCTGTATATTCAGGCATGGAAATGCGGATGCAAAGGATGTACCGTTTACAGGGAAGGCTCGCGCTCCGGAGTACTCATTTCGGTAAATGACAAAAAGAAAAAGAAAGACAGCGACTGCATGGAACCGCCGATCATTATGGCAAAGCGTCCGCGGGAACTGGAAGCCGACGTTGTGAAATTTCAGAATAATAAAGACAAGTGGATTGCCTTTGTCGGATTGCTGAACGGCCGGCCATACGAAATATTCACCGGTCTTGCCGACGACGATGAAGGTATCATGCTACCCAAAAACGTATCAAAAGGATCTATCATCAAAAGCTATGATGAAAGCGGAAGAAAGCATTACGATTTTCAGTTCAAAAACAAACGCGGATACAAATTAACAATCGAAGGACTGGATGGAAAGTTTAATCCGGAATTCTGGAACTATGCAAAATTAATATCCGGAGTATTGCGTTACGGGATGCCTATCGACCAGGTAATAAAACTCGTACAGGGAATGGACCTCAATGATGAAAGCATCAATACATGGAAAAACGGCGTTGAACGCGCTTTGAAAAAATACCTTCCCGACGGATCTGAGGCTAAAGGACAAAAATGCCCAAACTGCGGATTTGAGACGTTGATCTACCAGGAAGGATGTCTGATCTGCACAAATTGCGGAGCATCAAAATGTAGTTGACATACCTGAAAATACGCATTTTCGTTTTCATCTTTTTTCAGGTAACAAAATATCCATATCATTGCACGATCAAATGACACATGATACAATGAGAATTATTTTTAATCTGAAATTTCATACCACATGGGGACAACGGCTTTTCATTGTCGGTTCATGTGCCGAGCTTGGCGCTAATATCATGAGCGCGGCAAAAGAAATGCATTATCATAACGATCATGAATGGCAATTAGAAATTTCTTTGCCCGACTCAATTAAAGAAGTTAGATACAATTATCTGATAGAAGATATAAACAGTATCCGTACATTCGAACACAGCGGCCTTGCCCATCATATCCTATTCTATCAGAACTGCAAATCTTATTATCTATACGATTATTGGTTATCAGAACCTGAAGAAAGGGCATTTTATACATCCGCTTTCACTAAAAATCTTTTTGTCAGGGAGAAAAATAAACCGGCCCCAAAAACAGCAGATAATCCTGATAGAAAAAACAATATTTCCTTACGCTTACCGGCTCCTCTGACAAGGCCGGAACAAACTGTCGCCATCATCGGAAATCAATCTTTCCTTGGAAATTGGAATCCCAACCATGCACGATCTCTATCCGGCGATAAATTCCCAAACTGGGAAATAGAATTAGATTCCAACGAGATCTCATTTCCATTAGAGTACAAGTTTGTTGTCATAGACAATAATACAAAACAAATATGCTATTGGGAAGAAGGAGAAAACCGGATGATAAGCGGCCCTCCGGAAACAGACAACAGCTGTATGATCGTCAACAATTACCCGTTAAGGATTCCGAATCTTGCCTGGAAAGCCTGTGGCGTCGTCATACCGGTATTTTCTCTTCGTTCTGAAGAAAGCTTCGGCATAGGAGATATCGGCGATATCAAAAAGTTAATCGACTGGGCAAAAAAAACGAAGCAACATGTCATACAGGTCTTGCCGATGAACGACACGACCCGTACCCATACCCGGCAGGATTCATACCCATACAGCGCTATATCTATCTATGCGCTTCATCCTCTTTATATAAGCATCCCCATGATGGGCAACCTCAACGACAAAAAAAAAACCGCTCATTATAATAAAATACAAAGGATACTCAACGCAAAGGATACGGTGGATTATCAATCCGTTGAAACATACAAAACAGCATACTTCCGTGATTATTTCGGACAGGAAAAGAAGAATATACTCAATAACAACGATTTCAAAGAATTCATTGAAAAAAACAAAGAATGGCTGATACCATATGCTGCATTTTCATACCTGCGCGACAAAAATAATACGGCAGAATTCTCCAAATGGGGAGATTATGCCCTCTACAACCGCGAAAAAATTGAAAAACTCCGCTATCCCGAAAGCGAAGCATACAATGAACTTTCCTGCCTGTTTTTCATTCAATATACGCTACACAAACAGTTTGACAGCATTTCAAAATACGCCCGGAAAAATGGCGTCGTTCTCAAGGGCGATATCCCTATCGGTGTCAACCGTGAAAGTGTGGAAGCATGGACCGAACCTGATTATTTCAACATGCAAATGCAAACAGGCGCTCCTCCCGACAACTTTTCCGAGACAGGGCAAAACTGGTCTTTCCCGACATACGACTGGGACGTTATGGGGAAAGACGATTTCGAATGGTGGAAAAAACGTTTCCACAAACTGAATAATTATTTTGACTGTTTCCGGATTGACCATATACTGGGCTTCTTTCGGATATGGGAGATCCCCGGAGAATCCGTAGACGGATTATGCGGACACTTCAGGCCAGCCTTGCCTCTTTCCATGGAAGAAATAGAAGGATACGGGATGGCATTCGACAAACGATGGACAGAACCTCGTATTCATATAAAATTCATTCCGGACCTGTTCGGAGAAAAAGCTGACGACGATATTTATAAATACCTCAACCATTGCGATTCGGAACATCTTGTATTGAATGAAATATGTTCAACACAAAGAAAAATCAACAGGCTCTTCGAGAAAAACAAAGATGAAAAATCTCAAAGAACAAGGAACGGTCTGATGAGTATTGCAAATGAAGTCCTCTTTCTCAGCGACCCATACGATCCTAAGCGCTATCATCCGCGTATCTCTGCTCATAAGGCATACGCATATTATGAATTATCCGACGATAACAGACGCGCTTTCGACAGATTATATCATGATTTCTATTTCCTGCGACATAACGAATTTTGGAAAGAGACAGCCTTAAAGCGCCTTACGCCTTTGATAAACAGCACAGAAATGCTCGTCTGTGGAGAAGACCTCGGTATGATACCGGCGTCTGTCCACGAAGTAATGGAAAAGCTGCAGATATTTTCCTTAGAGCTGGAGCACATGCCTAAGGTTATGAACTGTGAATTTGCCGATCTGACAAAACTGCCTTATCATTCGGTATGCACAACATCGACCCATGACATGAACCCCATACGTGCATGGTGGAAAGAAAACAAAGAAAGAACGCAAAGATATTATAACAACATTCTACAACGCGAAGGGGTAGCTCCTGAAGAATGTTCTCCCGCTATAGCAGAACAAATCATCTGTAATCACCTGCGGGCTTCATCAATGCTGACGATTATCCCATTACAGGACTGGTTTGCCATAGACGACAAAATCAGACGACCCGACGCTGAGGCCGAACGTATCAATATTCCTGCAAATCCCGATAATTACTGGCGTTACCGCATGCATATAACTATTGAAACGTTGTTGCATGCCAACAATTTCAATAAAAAATTAAGTAATATAATAACCGGAAACGGACGATAACTACTTTTTAGGGGTATTAGCTGCATTAACCGGAGGAGGAGTCGGAGACGTCATTCCGTCTTTTCCTGACATCGTACATGATCCGTTAAATTTCGCTCCCGGTTCTATTTCAAGAGTCTGAATGAAGATATCCCCTTTTATCTCTGCAGAAGACTTAAGAACAAGACGTTCATGGGCGCGTATAGAACCTTCCATCGTTCCTAAAATTTCCGCATTTACAGTAGTCATATTTCCTTTTACACTCCCTTTCGGGCCAATAACAATCTTCCCTTTACAGTGAATCTCGCCTTCAACGCGCCCATCCAGACGAAAATCCGATTCCGTTTCTATCTTTCCTGTTAATGTTGTACCTGCAGCCAGAACATTATGCAGTCCGCCGCTAAAATCTTCATTTATTTTTCCCATGATATTTTCATTTGTTTGATGCAAAGATAATATAAGTTGAGAGAAGTACAAAATGAAAATTCAATTTTATTTCGTATTTCCGGGTCGTTGCAATCTTCATTTCCGGTTAAAAATAATGCAAAAATGATCCTCCTCCTCTTCCGCAGAAAAATTCCGGTAAGTTTCGTCTTCATCTATTTCCCCGTCATTATCTTCCAACGATGGATATACCGGCGGTTCGGGCCCTTCATGACGAAAATAAAATGCAAGTATTATACCTGTAAGCAATCCTGACAAATGGCCTTCCCATGAAATCGAAGTTCCTTGGTAAAGCGTGGGAAAAAAGGCCCATATAAAACCGCCGTAAAGGAATGTAACAAGTAAGGCAAAGGCGCGTTGCCGCGGAACCTTCTTTATCACGCCACTAAGAAAATGAAATGCGGCCAGCGCATAAACAAGCCCGCTTGCGCCTATATGTGTCGAACTTCGCCCCATAAGCCAGGTCAGAAACCCGCTTATAACATATAAGTAAAATAGTATACGCCATGCGCCGCATTTATAAAATAAAAACAAACCGAAAATAAGCGTTAACATGGCGGGCGTATTTGAGATAAGGTGTTCCCAGTCGGCATGCAACAACGGGATTGTAAAAATTCCAATCAATCCTCTCAATTCCAACGGTTGTAATCCATACCGCTTCAAATGCAAAGAAAATACGACGCCGAGAATCTGCACAATCCACGGCAATGCCGTCAGCAATACGGAATTAATGATCGCAGACTTTAATTCTTTCTTCTCGTTAGCTGTTTCATCATACATAACGTAGCAAATATAGCGAAAACTGAGAGTAATGCAAAAATTTATAATACACAACGCGCTGAATTTTTGAATGCCCGGGATAGCGTTTGTACCTCGAGTACGAAAGTAAGCGCGACAGGGGGGGACTTGATTTTTATTTCATGCGTTTGGAAAAACCGAGTTTTTCATCTAATTTTGTACACAGTTATGACAGTTACAATTACATTAGAGGCGATGAAGTTTTACGCTTTTCACGGCGTGACGGAGGAAGAACGCATGATCGGCGGCGCCTATCTGGTAGATATATCATACGCCATTAAAACGGACGCGGTCGAAACCGATCGTATCGAGCAAACAATAAACTACGCCGATATATACGACCTTACAAAAGAAGAGATGATGAAACCATCTTTATTGATAGAGCACGTAGCAGGACGTCTCCTGAAAGTTCTCAAAAACAAATTTCCCCAAGCACAGGAAATGACGGTCAAAATATCAAAACTCAACCCGCCGGTTAACGGAGAGATGGCGAAAGCGACAGTTTCAATGAAATAGTAAAAATATATTCCGCAATTCTATTTTATTTTAAATAAAACATCTATATTTGCGCGGGATTTCCACTTGACGGGGTATTAGCTCATCCGGCTAGAGCGTTAGACTGGCAGTCTAAAGGTGATCGGTTCGAGTCCGATATACTCCACAATAAATACTTATAATCAGCAGATTGTAAAATAAGGGGACTAAAATGGGGACTGTTATGAAAGAAAACCTCTCACTAATTACCACTTACCACTTACTACTATTTTTTAAACAGCCTTATTACTACAAATATGATTACCGCCACACACGCATAGCTTTCAAGACGTCCACAAAAAAACGACTAAAATAAATCCCATTATTTACAGGCTTTATATAAAATTATTATCTTTACGGCACAATTTTTTAATTACCAAAAATTCCTTTATCATGAAACTAACATTACTCATTTGTACCGCAGCTCTTTTAGGCATAACGGCATTCGCCCGGAAAAACGAGTGGAAAGATCCGAAAATCAACCAGGTAAACCGTGCCCCGATGCATACGAATTATTTTGCATATGAATCGGAAGTACTAGCCAAAGAAGGTATTAGAAAAAAATCAGATAATTTCCTAAGCCTGAACGGGCTATGGCGTTTCTTCTGGGTGAAAGACGCGGATGCGCGTCCTGCTGATTTTTACAAAACCGATTATAATGACAATGGCTGGGCTACAATGAATGTTCCGGGAGTCTGGGAACTTAACGGATACGGAGTCCCTCTTTATGTAAATAACAGATATGCATGGCGCAACCAATTCAAGAGTAATCCGCCGGAAATACCTGTCGATAACAATAATGTCGGCTCTTACCGCCGCGAAATAACAATTCCGGCAAACTGGAACAATAAACAGATTTTTGCACACTTTGGTTCCGTTACTTCAAACATGTACTTATGGGTAAACGGACAATATGCAGGATATAGTGAAGACAGTAAACTGGAGGCAGAATTTAATATTACCGACTATGTAAAACCGGGAAAAAACCTGATTGCTTTCCAGGTTTTCCGCTGGTGCGACGGGACCTACCTTGAAGATCAGGATTTCTTTCGTTTTTCCGGAGTAGGACGCGATTGTTATCTGTATGCGCGTAACTCAAAGTATATCAAAGACATTCGCATCACTCCCGATTTAGACGCACAATATAAAGACGGCTCTCTTGCTATCGAAGCGACCCTTTCCTCATCCGGGACCATTCAACTGGATTTAAATGATCCGAAAGGATTTATTGTCGCTACACAAACATTAAATGGTAACGGAAAATTAACGGCTAATCTAAATGTGACAAATCCGGAAAAATGGACTGCGGAAACGCCCAACCTGTACACATTAACAGCCACATTGAAAGAAAGCGGTAAAACGATTGAAGTAATATCCCAAAAAACAGGATTCCGCAAAGTTGAAATAAAAAACGGTCAGCTGACAGTTAACGGACAGCCTGTCTTAATTAAAGGTGTAAACCGTCATGAACTGGACCCTGAAACAGGATATTATATATCTCCCGAAAGAATGATTCAGGATATAAAAATCATGAAAGAGAATAATATAAATGCTGTTCGTACATGCCATTATCCGGATGACAACCTGTGGTATGACCTTTGCGACAAATATGGCATTTATGTCGTTGCCGAAGCAAATGTTGAGTCTCATGGAATGGGGTACGGCGAACATACGCTGGCGAAAAATCCCCTGTATGCATCCGCTCATCTGGAAAGAAACCAGCGCAACGTACAACGCAGTTATAACCATATTTCCGTTATTATCTGGTCGTTAGGCAATGAAGCCGGCTTCGGTCCCAATTTTGAGCAATGTTATAAATGGATTAAAAACGAAGACAAAAGCCGTCCCGTACAATATGAACAGGCGCACGGAAATGAATACACCGACATTTATTGCCCGATGTACCTGGATTATGAAAGAAGCGAAAAATATCTTCAGAGCGATGCAACTAAACCGCTGATACAATGCGAATATGCTCATGCAATGGGTAATTCGCAGGGAGGGTTCAAAGAATACTGGGACGTCTTCCGTAAATATCCGAAAGCACAGGGAGGATTTATCTGGGATTTTGTGGACCAGTCAGTACGCTGGAAAAATAAGGAAGGCGTCGATATTTACGGGTATGGAGGCGATTTCAACCGTTATGACGGTTCCGATCTGAACTTCTGCGATAACGGACTTATCAGTCCCGACCGCGTACCGAACCCGCACATGGACGAAGTGAGTTACTTTTATCAATCCATCCGGGCAACGCCGGCAGATCTCAAAAACGGAGAAGTCAATGTTTTCAACGAAAACTTTTTCCGCGATCTCTCCGCTTATTATGCGGAATGGGTAATCCTGGCCGACGGAGAACCCGTTCAAACCGGAATCGTACAGGAACTTAACATTGCTCCGCAGCAAACCGGAAAGATCAAATTAAACTATAATTTATCGGACATTCCGGCAGGAAAAGAAATACTGTTGAACCTGTATTTCAAACTCAAAAAAGCAGAGACCTTGTTGCCTGCAGGATATAAAGTATCCCGTCATCAAATGGAAATACAACCCTGTGATACTCCCAAACTTGAAGTAGCGAACAATGCTCCGTGCAAAAACTGTCCGGACAAACAAATAACCGTAAAAGATAACGATTATCACTTCCTGATCATAGACGGGCGGCATTTAAGGATTGAGTTCAACAAAAGAACCGGTTTCTTATGCAAATATGACGTCGACGGAAACAACTATATCAAAGACGGGGGCGCTTTGACTCCAAACTTCTGGCGTGCGCCAACCGACAACGATTTCGGAGCAAACCTGCAAACCAAATACAGGATATGGCATAATCCGGAGATTAAGCTTACATCATTGGAAAATAACGCAAACAACGGAGTCATTGAAGTTGTCGCACAATATGAAATGAAAGACGTATCGGCTACGCTGCAACTAACCTACTTAATCAATCAGGAAGGAACCATTAAAGTAACGCAAAAATTCAATGCGGATAAAAACGCGGAAATATCCGACATGTTCCGTTTCGGTATGCAAATACAGCTGCCTGAAGCCTACGACAAAATACAATACTACGGACGCGGGCCGATAGAAAACTACAGCGACCGTAATCATTCTACTTTTCTCGGGAAATATAAACAGACTGTCGGCGAACAATTCTATCCTTATATCCGTCCACAGGAAACAGGAACCAAAACGGATATCCGCTGGTGGCGTCTGACCGCATTGAGCGGCGACGGACTCGAATTTGTCGGAGACGCGCCATTCTCCGCTTCAGCGCTCAACTATACAATAGAGTCATTAGATGACGGCGAACGCAAAGATCAACGTCATGCGCCGGAAATAGAAAAAGCAGATTTTACGAACTTCTGTATCGACAAAAAGCAAATGGGATTAGGTTGTGTCAACAGTTGGGGAGCGCTTCCTCCGGAACAATACAGAATCCCTTACGGAGACTATGAATTCTCATTCATTATGCGCCCGATTCAATCAAGTTATTAATCTTTCCATATTAATCTGTAAACTATTCCTGCAAAAAAAATATACCCTTAAATCCGCAAAAAATCCCTTGTTAGAGACAAGGGTGGATTTTAGGGGTAGTATTGGAGTTCTGAAATTATTTTGAAATTGTTTTACCACCATACCTGCTTCCCGTTTTCATATGTGAAAATACGTTCTTCCTCGCCTTTGGTCAGGTTTCGCAACAGAAACAGTGCGTTTGTCGGAACGTTTTCATAATATAATACAGCGCCGGACGCCGTTTGTTGCCCTATGGTATATAAAACAGAGGCATCCGAAAAATCCGGACGGTTGGCCGCTTCAAACCGGCCGTTAGTCATACGTTTTCCCCAGTTCATCAGATCAGGATGCTTGCGCGTAAGTTTTACGGTCTGTTTATGTACCGTATCCGCTTTCAGCCACTGTATTTTTTCCTCCCGAAACAGGAAAGGCATTCCGCAGGAGTAGAGCCGGTTTTGCCTGAAGCATACCGGCAGATAGGCGATGTTTTTCCCCATATCCGTAAACACAACCGGATTTCCCGCTTTAGCCCAGTGGACAGGTACCCAGTCCCGGTTATTAAACACGGCCAGATAATAATAATCCTGTTTTTCATGCAGCCATTCCGGGGCAATAGCGATATCGGCAGAAGGGAACGTCAGGGAAGAAACATCCTTTAACCACGGATTCCGGAATGACATGGGAATGTCGCCGGATTCTGCAATGTAGATCAGCGATTCCCGGTTTCTTTCAAATATATGCCGGTAAGCTTTTGCCATGGTATGATCCGGTTTATGCGGTTCGCCGGGTTTTGATTCGGTCGGGATAAAAGGAAGATATTCCCCTTCTTCGTTCCGAACCGTACACCAGTTATGTCCCAGGCTGCGAAATGGCCACTGAGGCGTATAATCCCAGGCGACAGGTATTCCCAGCGCCCGCATCGTGTAAATGCCATATTTAACCTGCATCTCACAGTGGCCTGATCTGACCGTATGAATCATGCTGTAACTCATATCCGGAAAAATGGAAGGCATGGCGTTGGCCAAATCCCATGTATTTCCCATGACATTGCAAGCACGGATACAGGCGGTCACTGCGTCTGTATTGCTGCAGCACAGCGAATCATACAGCAGTTTGTACTGTTCAAGGACAATATCACGCCAATTCTCCAGCGGTTCCGATCCCAGACGGTAAGGCAATATATCTTCACAAAACACATCAAATGAAATCTCTTTTCCCCAGGGCTGCGCAGTCCATACTTCAAATGCCCGCTCAATATTGTTGATCAGATAGGATGCCGTAATGTGGTTGACGTCATACAACTTCTTTTGTGGCTTGTTCAGACGATAGGCCCGTATCAACGAATCGGATTTTTCCTTTTCAATATACAGATACCCTCTCTGTTCCATCTGTTTGAGGCCAAGCCATTCTTTCAGCATGGGCTGATAAGCCTCAAACGGCTTGTTGTCGTCTGCGTATTTACCCGGCATGTTCTCAATCAGAAACCGGGCCGCCGCCAGTTTCTGCGGATCATCCCGATAATGCGCCAGCACATGTTCCAACTCGGCGCGGTTGTCACCTGCCAGTATCAACGCCCGTTCCAAGCGTGAAGCCCCTGAACAGGCCGTCAGTAAACAGACGGAGAGTAGTAAGACGGAATATTTCATTGTGTATTTTTTAATAACCGTTTCCATGTAAATCCTTTCCCTTTTTTATATGAATATAATACGACGCTTACTTTTCCTGCAATATTTTCTTCCGGAATAAAAAATCCCCAATCCAGGCAGTCGCTCGAACTGACCCTGTTATCCCCCATCATAAAGAAATAGTTATGACGGAAAGTATAGTTTGTAATGATACTGTCATTTATGTAATATTGACCGTTTTCCCACTCTACCGGTTGTTTTTCAAAATACCTGATTGTTTTTTCGTAGAGAAAACAGTGATATTTGTCCATCGGAACAGTCATTCCTTTTCGAGGTATAACCAAAGGACCATAATTGTTTCTTGTCCATTGAAACAGGGAATCCTCAGGATTGATGCAGTTATCTCTGTCTGTCCGGATAAAAACGGAATCGACATGATTCTTTATTTGCTGCTGCTGTCGATATGTCAATGTCATGGCAAGCGAGCGGGGAGCGTCAAATGATTTTATACTCCGTATGCCCAAACTGTCAGTCAGGCTGTTAAATTTGCCGGTATTGTGTATGTTAATCCTGTATGTGTTTTTTGACATGGCTGGAACGTACTGAACAAGTCCGTTCACTTTTACCAGTCCGTTTTTGATCAGAAGCGTATCTCCCGGCAATGCCGTGCAGCGCTTGATGAAAAAGTCGCTTTGCAGGTTGAATAAAGGATTTGTAAATACCATTACATCGCCGCGCTTATAATCCGAATAACCTTTCAAACGGTGATAACCCCAGTCGAAAGACTTGACGCCCGCTACGTGGCAAAATAAATTAATCCACGGTATTTCATAAGGCGAAGACGGCATTCGGGCGCCGTAAACCGCCTTGTTTACAAGTATTTTATCACCCGCAAGCAAGGTGTTTTCCATTGAATCGCCCGTGACGGAATATATTTCAACGAAACAAACCCGAATGATTATTGTAAACAAAAAAATACCGGCAATCAGTGTTATATTTTTTATCCGTTTCGTCTTCATCAGTTCTCCTTTTCGAAAGTCGGGATTTTCAATACCCTGAAATCAAACGCCGACATGCCAAGCAGTCCGGCGCCGTCAGTTCCTTCGATCCGTCCGGTGAAACCCGTATTCAGGTCGGAACAGTAGAAAGAAACGGGACAGGCAAGCGTGCGTCAGGATGTCGGACGGATCGTCCGGGTTGTCGTACAGCGGGTCATGGACGCTGACGCCCAGATTAGCGATCGCGGGACGGCCATGTTCGTCGGTCGCATGGATTTTAACGGTGACTTTTTCGCGCGTGAGATAGTTCCTTTTGTCCGTCACGGCGGAGATGTGCAGTTTCCTTTCCGGGTGAACGTACGCCAAACGCTCGGCCACGGGCAGCAGGTTTTCGTCGTAAAGGGTGAAGACGGCGATGCCCTGGCCGGGAAACTCGTCAAGCGGCAGCCGTATCTTCCGACTGTCTTTCACCATCCCGCCGGCCGCGCAGCAGACCATGCCGCGCAACTGTCCGACTAAGTAAAAGGGTACGGGCAGCTCGCCGGTCCGCAGCGCTTCAAATTCCATGAACGACGAATCCCTGCCCGACAGCCGGAGCGTCATGCCATGCGGCAGGATGTCCGGTAACGGAAATGTCTGGCCGTCCGGCAGCCGGATCTGATACGTCCGCCCGCTCTCCGGCGTAAACTCCATCATTCCCATGCCTGCATGGGCGCTCTGGAACGCCGACAGAAGTTCGCCGTCACGGTACAGCGCACCCGTCACATCCACCGGATACCCACGCCCGTCCGTGGCCCTGAAAGCAAGCCGGGACGGGATTCCGTCAATCAGGTAGCCACTTTCCGGAAATGTCTCAAACCGTCGTATGCTGCTGTCTACGGCAGAAACCGTTTCTTCATTCCGGTCGCCAATCTTCTGTACAATCCTTATTTTCCGTACGGAACTCAGTTCCGCACTGTCGGCATAGAGGGAATATTGCGTGCAGGCTTCCAGGAAATAGTCCCCGTCCGGCAGAGTATCCTGAACGAATACATGCCCCGACACGATGCCGTCCTCCACCGGATAGATCTCCTGCCAGACGGCTTTACTTTCCGGTTCACTGACCATTTGCAGATACAGGATCTGACTTTGGCCGGACAATTCGTGCGTTTGTGCATCCAGTACGTATGCCTTGAACCACAGGTCTTCGCCCGTTTCGTAGATGCCTTTGGAGGTTTGCAGGTAAATCATTTCCGGCGGACGGCGAGCGGCAAGGGACGACAGCCGCGCGACGAGCGTATCCATTGCGGCGTCCTGCGCCCATACCGCCTGGCAGAACACCGCCAGACACGATATTATCATTGTATTTAAACTGCGGGGTATCATTTCTCGCTATCCTCCATTAGAAGCGCTATCGCATTTTCCAGTTGACGAAACGCATCGTTGCCTGGAGACTGAAACGAATAGTCGCCCATCTTGCCGTTTTTCATGTAAACGACACATGGATAGATGCCATTACCGGTCTGAATGGCAAACAGGTTCTCCCTGTCTACATAAATATTGGGATGCTCATTTATACGGACTTCCGTCTTTTGCTGCAAAATCTTCAATGAAGATATTTTAGTTAAAACAAACAGAACCCGTCTGTCGGTAATATATTGCTGCATAAAATTTCCGCCTCCTGAATGCATCCGTGACAGCCCAGACCCGGCAAAACCACAATCCATTGATAACTGTGATTCTCGTCAATCCGCTCAATCGCTTTACTCAAAAAATCCATTTCAACCTTTTCGGGCGATTTATGACACGAAGAAACCATCACGATAAGTCCGGTCAGAATACCGATACCTGCCTTTTTCATAGCTCTTTTATTTTAAATATTTTGAAATTCAAGTAATCTTCATTCTCATCTTCTTCGTCAATGTACTCGATATTCAATCCTTCAGCCGTAACAAACGAATTTGTCCAGTTCCATTCTTCTCCCGTGCCGATAAGCGTCTCGCCCAGATAGTTAAATTGTTCGTCCATCATGATAATGACAATCGGTTTTTTTCCAACAGCAGTCTGTGGCGAGGCATTGGGGAGGTGTTGCAGCATGAAACGATAATATGTCTTGCGCCAGGTATCATATAATATCGCACTATATGTATCATACTGAAAATAATGAGCAAGTATTATTTGATTTGGCGTCCGCGTTTCACGCTGATCCATTGAGCGAATCGTTTTTGCTGTATTGCTCCCGGCATAAGCGACTTTATAATTTCCCGTATTCCATTTCGCGAGATAGATGTCATGTGATACCGGAAAACTGTAAATCAATTCTCCGGACGGCGACAATGCCGGATATACAGGAGTAAAAAATTCTACTCCATCCCAATTCGCATTGTTGCCATACAATTCTACAGGGTACGTGTGCCGAAACGTTACCTGAAAGGTTTTCATATCCATAAAAGCGGTGAATCGAAAGTCGTCAATCAGGGAATCCTTGAGCGAAAAAGGAGAATATCCGATAAGCGCCAGCGTTTCATCTATCTCCATCATTGGAATTACGGTACATGGCATGTACTGCGGATAATAAACAGTCCACAAGTTTTGATCCGAATGATCTGGGATTAAAGAACTCCGCTGTTTGACGCGGCTTGCACTGTCGGTTAAAACCAGTTCCGGCATCATCATGTTATATACATAAATGGAATCCATATTCTTGATATAATAACCTGCAGGATGGAGAATTCCGTTTGGTCCTTCCCTTTCGTAGCTGATACTGCGGATAAACGTCCCTTCCGCATAATTATACAAATAGATAGTATTCCTGTATGGATTCAAAAAACTGAGTATCTGTATACCGAACGCATCAGTATATATTTGCATGTAAGGAGGATTAGGCGCCGTTTCATTATCAAGCGGAATTTTTTTCTCTCCATGTATCACCAACTGATAAGTTGCCGATAATTTTCCCGCCTGCTCATTTTTAATATCTATGGTGTAATTACGACAGGACATTAATAAAAAAGTGAATATGGTGATATAAAATATTTTTTGCATACATAATTTATTTTAAATTGAACAGGTAAAAAATGAGGACATCAATAAAAAGTTATTTGTTACTTTATAAAGATGTCCTCATAATTAATTAATATCCATAAGGATTACAATCAAATGGACTGGTAGAAAATACGCACCGAGCGCCGGTAGCTGAACATTGGCCATTTAGAAAACCAGAAGTCATACATTCCGCATTAGCATCAGTTACAATAGATAATTCCACCAAATTTGTATCCTTTGAACTTTTATCATTAGCTAAAGATACATTTACCAGTAATGCAGCCATACATGCGGCAGTACCTAAAATTCCAAATATAGTCTTTTTCATTTTCTTTATTTTTAAATTTGTAAACTGTTTTATTTCAATCATTTTTCTTTTAGCAATTAGGCCTGTATCTTACCTGTTTCCATCCCCTTGCGGGGACTTCCATTTCTGTAACTTGAAACCGACGGGCGAACCCTGATACTTCCGTATTATTTTCTCCATCTCCGCCTTAATTTCCCTGACGGCGGTCGACTCTATTTTTACTTCTTTTTCCAGCAGTTCCCGGGCGACAGCAAGCGCTTTTTCCGCCTGACCGGTTTCATCATACAACCTGGCCAGTAAATATTTGGGATAAAACCGGCAGGGAATCATGTACCATGCTTTCAGGTATGACTGTTCGGCGTCTCCGGTTTTATTCAGTTCACGGTAACTGTTTCCCAATGTCGTATAAACAACAGTGTTCGGATAATATTTGACAGCGTGCTGCAAAACGCCGACAGCCTGTTCATGTTTCCCGGCCATGCTCAACGCTTTCCCGTAATGTGTCAGGTATTCACCGTCGGTTTTCAGCGTAGGCCATGCCCTGTCGTAGCAACTTACACTTTCCGCATAATGCCCTCGTGTATACAGTTGATACGCCTCTCCCCAGTTTTTCCATGCCGCATGTGACAGGCGACAAGGTTTGGGATGCAAACCGTAACGGTGCCGATCATAACTGCTGTTGTTGCACATTTAATCACGAGCGTATTTTTTATCCGTAGCGGCCATGTTTTGCTTTCCGAAAGCGTGGCAAGACATGCCAGATAACAGGTTAAACTCACTTTAACTGGTAAAACCTGAGCCGGATAGGAGAACAGGGCGAAAACGGCTATTCCCGTAATCCCGACCTTTGCAATCACGGCAAGACTGTCAAAATTTTTGCTGTTTACGCATAAAGCACAAACGATTGCCGCCAACATTAATCCCAGGCCGATAAACCCGTTTTCGGCGGTATGTTGCATAAATTCATTGAAACAGTAATTCGTGTCGCTTGCCGTTATCGTTTCTGCCGAAGCGGGATGCTTTTCAAAATAATTGGCCTGTTCATTCATGTAGAAAGCCTTGAACCGGTCGAAGCCGACGCCCGTTAACGGTCGATTGGCTATCATCCCCAATGTAACTTTCCAAATGAATAATCGTCCGTTGGCGGAATCTTGCTTAAAGGTTAAAATGCCCGCCAATCCGGCTGCGATAATACAACAAACCAGTAATAATGTGGTAGCCTTTTTCAGTCGCGACCGTTTTTTTAGCCATTGAATCACGGGGTACCGCGCCATAAACAGGACGGCGGAAGAGGCAATTACGGATAACCATGCCGCACGGGATTGCGAAACCGGCAGAACCGTCAACAGGATGAATACCGCCATCACGCCAATCCGGCGAAGCAATCTTTTATGCACAGACAGGAACGGTTTAACATTGAACAGGCATAAACCCAATGCTGCCGGGAAAACGCCTGCAAGATAACCGGCATAAGGACCGGGATTGAAGAAACTGCCCGTCATGCGGAACATACTGTGGTGTGAGGGATGGAATCCCCATACCTGCAGGTTCCCGACGATGGCTTGAATTATACCTCCAATAACGGTTGCCATTAGCAACAAAACAATTTTTGAAGATTCGATTTGACGCAACACAAAGTATAGAACGATTAAACCGCAAAACTCTAACAATCGGATGGAAACAGGCGCATGCTTAAATGAGGCGTTCAACAGAATGTAAACAGTCCATATTGCCAAAATACCATCAAGTTTGCTTAACCGTATGCGTGAGGGAAAGTTGATTACAACACACAAAAACGACAGAATCCCGACAAAAAACACCATATACGCGAAAAAGAACATTTTCCCGCTTACGGTACCCTGAAACAGTTCGTTCGCATGAACGGACGGCAACAGGATCAACATCAGTGCAACCGTGAAAACGACCGCCCATTGACTGTATTGTATATGTAAAACCTTTCCCATTCATTTTATTTCGCGTTAAAGTAAATACAAATTATTAGACTGTCCAACTATTTTTATATAAATTTTTCGACTATCTATTTATCAAACACATAGTATCATAAAATAGTTTAGCAAAAAAGTCTGTGTAACTCAGATACTCCCGTTACAAAAAAACAAAAAAAATATTGAATAACCGGAAAGAATAATTAATTTTGCCTTATGGAAGAAGTGATTACCATACTCCGTTCTGAGAACGAACGTCTGCGTTTGGAGAATGAACATCTGCGTTTGGAGAACAATCAGATGCGAGCAAGAATTGCATAACCGGAAACTTTGGTTCAGCGATTAATGGAAGAAATCACTCTTTTGAAAAACGGTTACAATAGCAAAACCGGTTCAATGTCGCCCTCTCATGACATATATGGCGCAGTAATAGCATAAGTTTACGTGGCAAGAGCGATAAGAAGTCCGGCGGTCAACCGGGTCGCAAAGGTCATGCCCTGTTCATGAAAGAAACCCCGGATGAAGAGAAAGAACATACGGTGAGTTACTGTTCGGGGTGTGGAACGAATTTGAAAGCGGTTAGCGCAGAACTGTCGAGCCGTCGCCAGGAAGTCGGCAGGCGCGACCATCCGAAGTCATTATTCTGAATATCAAACAGTTTAGCTAACACGCAATGGGAAAATGCTTCGTTGATTAAATTTATTCCTCCAAAAGGATTGATGGTTTGTGAAATTTTTTCTACTTTTGGGCTTGTCATATTTTTTACTGCTTTTTTTTTGCCATACAAAGACAGTGAAAATAATTGACGCCGTATAGTTTTGGCAATCAAACCTATACGGTTATATTAAAAAAATATTTGCGGATTTAAGGTATACGATGAAACGAACATGAACCAACGGTCTTTTAGCGAAGCGTTAAAAAAAAACGGCTTGCGCCATAGATTTATGAACATGGTGAGTTCCATGTTTCCTTAGTGTTAAAAAATAAATAATGTACTCATGAAACGAACATGCAAAACGGCTTGCGCCAAAGAGTTATGAACATTTGTGAGTTCTATGTTACCTTAGTGTTAAAAATTAAATAATGTACGCATGAAAAACTATTTGATTATATGTTTGTTATTATGGGTTTCGTATGTGGGGAGCGCGCAGTATAATTGTTCCTTTACTCATTATTCGGCAGAGAACGGGCTTTCCCAGAATACGGTAATGAGTATCGTTCAGGACCGTAGAGGCTTTATGTGGTTTGGTTCATGGGGCGGTCTGCATAAATTCGACGGATATAGTTTCAAAATATATAAGGCGGATACCGGGAATGATACAGGGCTGGGTCATAACAGAATAAATTCTATCGCTGAGGATAAATACGGTTATTTGTGGTTATTGTCGTATGATGATAAGGCTCATCGGTTTGATTCCTCTACGGAAACATTCCTGAATGTCTCCTATACGGAAGAAAACAATAATGTAAAGATATCTTCCATCCGGGTTTTGCCTAATGGCGTAGTGTGGCTGCCGACTGATAATCAGGGGGCTATCAGGGTGACAACCGATAGCATAAGCCATACGATCAAAACGGCGTATTATTCGGAATTGTCTGATTTTATGCCGGCTCATACAATCAAACATATTTTCCTTGACAGTAACGATAATGAGTGGATTCTCGGGAATAACGGACTGGGCGTTTTCCGTTCCGGAAAGGAAACGCCGGAAATATTTTTTGCTGAAAAAGAAAAGTCTTCTGACAGCTATCAGGGATTTTACTCGGCCTGTGAGAATGTCGACGAGATTTGTTTCAGTTCCGATAACGGACGCGTATGGAAGTATCAGAAGGCTGATAATCGATTCATCTTATTGCAGATGCCTGTTATGTCGAGAGTTGTCGCCGTACATTATGCGACTCCGTCGGAATTGTTTATTGCTACGTCGACGGATGGTTTTTTCATGTATCGCATGGATACCGGAGAAAGTAGGCATTATTCTCCGGGAAAGTATAAAGAATTTTCAGATATGCCTGTTTTATCGGTCCATAAGGATAAATCTTCGGAGATGTGGTTTGAACAGGAGGTCTTAGGGAAAATCCTGCATTTTAATCCGTTCAGCGACGTTCTGAAACTGGAGAGCCTGCACGTAGAACCGGCGTCGGCTCATCGCGCATTGCCGGCATTTCACGTTCATGAAGATTCAAACGGATATACATGGGTACATCCGTATGGCGGGGGTTTTTCTTTTTTTGACCGTGAGAAAAACAGACTTGTTCCGTTTTTTAATGACCCGACATCGGACGATTGGCGGTTTTCCAATAAAATACATTCCGCCTGCTCGGATGTTCAGGGTAATCTTTGGGTGTGTACGCATTCCAAAGGGCTTGAGAAAATAAGCTTTCATAACTCTCCGTTCAGTATAAAAGCGCTTGTCAAAGCGTCGACTCATGAATCGCTTTCAAACGAGGTACGTGCGCTTTATGAAGATTCCGAACATAATTTATGGGTCGGACTGAAAGATGGACATGTCCGCATATATGATCATGCCGGAAAATATAAAGGTTATTTACGTAATGACGGGCAAGTATCCGTAAGCGGAGATCCGGTTAAAGGGGTCGTTTATGCTATCATGCAGGATAAGGAGGGCAATCTATGGCTCGGAACGAAAGGAAACGGATTGATATGTGCAACAAAACGCGGCGACTCGTATGAATTGGTTCGTTATAATTTTAAACCGGATGATATTTATAGCCTGAGTGATGATAATATTTATTCGGTTCATCAGGATAATAACGGGCGTATATGGATCGCCACGTTTGGGCATGGTATTAATTATATTGAAAAGAGGGGAAATGGTACGTTAAGGTTTATAAATCACAGGAATAATCTGAAAAATTATCCGATGGACCGTTGTTATCGCGCACGATTTATTACATCTGATGATTCCGGTCGGATATGGGTCGGAACAACGATGGGCGTCCTTACTTTTAATGCGGATTTCAATAATCCGGACGACATTGTGTTTGAACATTATATGCATAAGGAAGGAGAAATTAACAGTTTAAGTAATAACGATGTTCTTTGGATTACGGTTACGGAGGACAAGGACGTCTATCTTGCTACGTTTGGAGGCGGACTTAACCGTTTTATTCCTTCATTTGATAAAAGTATGCCTTCCTTGTTTGAGTCTTTTACCAAGGAGAACGGTTTATCTTCCGATATGCTTTTGTCTATGCAGGAAGACGGAAATAAAAATCTCTGGATATGTACTGAAAATGGAATTTCCAGGTTTTCAATGTTAACGGGTCAGTTTGAGAATTATGACAGGAAGATTCTCAATTTTCAGACACGCTTTAATGAAGCCGCGGTGGTGAGAAGATATAATAACCGATTTTTGTTCGGCGCCTCTGATGGTTTATTGTCTTTTATTCCCGATTCCGTGAGGAAGAACGATTATGTTCCTGCGATTGTCTTTACAAGGTTACAGGTGAGAGGCGAAACTATTGTTCCCGGAGATGACGGTATTATACGGAATGTGATTAATGACGTACAGAGACTTACGCTTTCACATAAGGAAAATGTATTTTCATTGCAATATTCCGCTCTTGATATGGCCAATCCCGAACATATTAAATATGCTTATATGTTGGAAGGATTTGAGGATAATTGGTCGTATGTTGAAGGGCAGCGGGTTGCAACATACACAAACCTCCCGAAAGGGAATTATCTGTTTAAGGTAAAGTCGACAAACGGCGACGGCGTCTGGGTCGATAATGTGCGTACTCTGCCGATACTGATTTTGCCGTCGTTTTGGGAAACTCCGTTGGCATATGTCTTGTATGTGCTTGCGATTTTGCTTATTATTTTCACGGCGGTATATATCCTGTTTACTATTTTCCGGCTCAAGCATAAAGTGTCTTTAGAGAAGCAGATATCAGATATAAAGTTGCGCTTTTTCACGGATATATCCCACGAACTGCGCACTCCGCTTACACTTATCAACGGCCCGATAGAGCATGTACTGAAGGATAAGGAGTTGCCGGACAAGGTGAGAGAACAACTTGAAACCGTACAACGCAATTCCGACAGGATGCTGAATCTGGTAAATCAGATACTTGATTTCCGCAAGATTCAGAACAAGCGGATGAAGCTGCTTATATCACGTGTTGATGCGGTAGCCTTAATTCGTAAAACGATGAAGAATTTTGAATTGCTGGCCGTCGAAAAAAATATTGATTTTGTTTTTGAAACCGAGAGCGAATCGGCATACCTGTGGCTTGATGAAGATAAATTTGATAAGATTCTGTTTAATTTGCTTTCCAATGCGTTTAAATACACAAAAAACGGGAAGATGATAAAAGTGTTTCTCCTGAATGAAGAGAAAATATGTACGATCGGCGTTCAGGATCAGGGAATTGGTATTGCTGAAGATAAAAAGGAATCCATATTCATACGTTTTGAAAATAGTGTCGATAAAAATTTGTTTGACTTAAACAGTACCGGAATCGGTTTATCGCTGGTAAAGGAACTGACGGAAATGCATCACGCAAAGATTGATTTTGAAAGTAAGCTGGGAGAAGGCAGCGCTTTTAGCATTGAATTTCTGAAGGGATGTGAACATTACGATAAAAATACGGAATATCTTCCGGCAGATTCGGAGAATACTGTCCCTGAAGAAAGACCTGGGGTAAATGACCGGGAAATTAGGCTTGCCGGTCCGTATGATAAGGGAACTGTTTACAGGAGCCGGGATGTTGACGATGACCCGGACAAAAAAGAAAAGGAGTTGATGTTACTGATAGAGGATAATGACGATCTGAGGCATTTTCTGAAAACGATCTTCAGCGATACTTTCAGCGTTATTGAAGCCTCAGACGGAGAGGAGGGATTAGCCAAAGCGATTCGGTTTGTTCCGGATATAATTATAAGCGATATCATGATGTCCGGAAAAGACGGGTTGGAGGTTACAAAAGAGTTACGTGCGAGTTTTGATACGAGTCATATACCGGTGGTATTGCTTACGGCAAAATCGACGATGGATGACAAACTGGCCGGACTGGAGTACGGGGCAGATGATTATATAACCAAACCATTCAGCTCGGCTTATCTGAAAGCTCGCGTAGAAAATCTGCTTATACGACGTCGCAAGTTACGGGAGTTGTATTATGCCAGTCTGATGAACAATTCTTCCGAATCGGACCTTATAGCGGAGAAGGAAGGAACAGGATCTCCCGAGGTAGAAGAACAGCCTGTTTCTCCCAAAGATCGCAAGTTCATGGATAAATTGATGGAATTGATGGAAAAAAATATGGATAACAGCGAACTGATGGTGGAGGATCTGGCAAAGGAACTTGCTATGAGCCGGTCGGTGTTCTTTAAAAAACTGAAAGCCTTGACCGGATTGGCGCCGATAGAATTTATTCGTGAGATACGAATAAAAAGAGCAGCCGGACTTATCCGGACAAATGAATATACCATTACACAGGTTTCCGAAATTGTGGGTATAAATGATTCCCGTTATTTTAGTAAATGTTTCAAACGGGTTTATGGAATGACTCCGACAGCGTATAAAGAACAAAATTTACATGAAAACGAACAAAATATACACTTGTAAATGTGATCATTATTCTATTTTTGCATCATCATTTTAATTTCATAAGAACATGAATACTTTTCAGATCAGATGGAAAAATCGTTTTATGGAAAAATCGCTTCGTTATGCGACTATTCTCCTTTTATTGTCTTTTACAACATTACGGGCACAGTCTCCTTATGTATCGGATGTATGGGTTTCCGACCCGGGTAATGGTAAATATAAGAATCCGATTCTTTATGCGGATTATTCCGATCCCGATGTTTGTCGTGCCGGAGGCGACTATTATATGACTTCTTCCAGCTTTAATTGTACTCCCGGATTGCAGATTCTTCATTCAAAAGATATGGTTAACTGGCAGATTGTCGGCGCGGCTATACCTTATGCTCTGGAGCCGCAAACAGCGCCGGAACGTCCTCGGCATGGAAATCATGTATGGGCGCCGAGTATTCGCTATCATAATAATACGTTTTATATATTCTGGGGCGACCCGGATTATGGCATTTATATGACAAAAACGGCTGATCCTGCAGGCAGATGGAGTGAACCCGTACTGGTAAAAGCCGGAAAAGGGCTTATTGATGCTACTCCGCTATGGGATGACGATGGCCGTGTATATCTTGTGCATGCATATGCAGGCAGCCGCGCGGGATTAAAAAGCGTGCTTGCCGTATGCGAGCTGAATGCGGGCGCTACGGAAGCGATCGCCGAAAGCCGTATTATTTTTGACGGACATGAGGGGAATGAAACGATCGAAGGACCTAAATTTTATAAATACAACGGACTTTATTATATTTTTGCCCCTGCAGGAGGTGTTGCTACGGGATGGCAACTTGTTTTACGTTCGGATTCTCCTTATGGTCCTTATGAATATAAAATCGTCCTTGCACAAGGTAAATCCGATGTGAATGGTCCTCACCAGGGAGCATGGGCGGATACGGAAACGGGCGAAGACTGGTTTTTTCATTTTCAGGATGTAGGCGCATACGGGCGTATCGTACATCTCCAACCAATGAAGTGGGTTAACGGATGGCCGGTTATCGGAGAGGATCAGGATGGCGACGGATGCGGAGAACCTGTTCATACATACCGTAAGCCGAATGTCAAAAAGAACTATCCGATATGTACGCCTGAAGAAAGTGATGAATTTGATAAGAATATACTTGGTTTGCAGTGGCAATGGCATGCAAACTTCAATCCTAAATGGATATTTACGGATGCGGCCAATAGCCGTATAAAACTGTATTCCTATCCTGTCGTGCCGGAATATAAGAGTTTGTGGGATGTTCCGAATCTTTTATTGCAGAAAACTCCGGCTCCGTCTTTTACGGCGACCATGAAAATGACTTTCCGCCCTACGGCCAAATATAAGGGAGAACGTACGGGACTGGTTGTTATGGGGCTTGATTATGGCGCTTTGATTATTGAAAATACGGATCGGGGACTTGCGCTTTCACAGGTTGAATGCAAAGACGCCGATAAGGGAAACGGGGAAATCGTTAAAGCTGAAACCGTACTTGGAGATGCGACTGTTTATTTGCGCGTGTCGTTCGATAAACAGGCAAAATGTATATTCAGCTATAGTACGGATGACAAAAAATATACCACATTCGGATCGCCGTTCCAGGCCCGTGAAGGAAAATGGATCGGCGCTAAAGTGGGAACATTCTGTACTCGTCCGGATATGATTATCAACGATGGCGGCTGGGCGGAAGTGGACTGGTTCAGGATCGCGAAATAAAATGACGTTAGCGTTAAAAATAAATAATTGTATGGAAATTTCAAAACTTTTTTTAGCGGTTTTAACGGGCGGTTTATTGATGATCGCTTGTCGCCCTGAAAAGCCGGAATTATCGGAAAATATATCGTATGCCGTCCGTATTGCCGACTCCGAAATGGCGCGTTGTCCGGAATCATGGCAGCTTGATTTTCAAAAAACATTGAAATGGGACTATTGTCATGGCGTCGAACTTCAGGCGTTTCTTAATCTCTTTGAAGCGACAGGTGACGAGAAATACAGGGATTATGCCGTGTCATATACCGATACGATGATAAATGCGGATGGATCAATAAAAACCTATAAGCCGGAAGAATATAATATAGATCGTCTGAATACGGGAAAAATACTGTTCCGTATTTATGAATATACAAAGGATGAAAAATATAAGAAGGCGATAGACCTTTTACGCAGCCAGATGGATACGCATCCGCGCAATGAAGATGGCGGTTTCTGGCATAAGAAGGTATATCCGAACCAGATGTGGCTTGACGGCCTTTATATGGCCGCTCCTTTTATGGCTGAATATGCGATGAGATATAACCATCCGGATGATTTTAAAGATATCGTAAATCAGTTTATTATCGTAGCGCGTCATACCTGTGATCCGGCAACCGGACTTTATCGTCATGCATGCGACGTCAGCAAGCAAATGTTTTGGGCCGATAGTATAACCGGACAGTCAAAGCACGCATGGGGACGCGCCATGGGATGGTATGCCATGGCAATCGTTGATGCATTGGATTTTATCCCCGAAAATGAACCGGGACGTGATTCGATGCTTCATATATTGAATAATATTGCAGTACAACTGAAACGTATACAAGATCCGGCAACAGGTCTTTGGTATCAGGTACTCGATCGGAGCGGAGAAGCCGGTAATTATCCGGAGTCTTCCTGTTCTTCTATGTTTATGTATTCCCTGTATAAGGCTGTTCGCAAAGGATATATTGACGCTTCATACAAAGAGGTGGCGGATAAGGCTTACAACGGATTTATAAAAGAGTTTGTCGAAACAGATGAAAACGGGTTGACAAATATTGCCCGTGCATGTGCTGTTGCCGGATTGGGAGGAAATAATAACCGTTCCGGAGATTATGAATATTACATAAATGAGATGATACGTTCAAATGATCCCAAGGCGGTCGGACCTTTTATTAACGCAATGATAGAAATAGAAAAGACAGTTAAGGCAGAAAGCGCTGTCAGGTAAATTGCGATTTTGACGTCATCACGGGTTATATCATCTCCGTTCATTTGATAATCACTTCGCCGCCTTATTGGCAATTGAAAGACTATGGCGCGGACAGCCAAATCGGATTTAACGACAGCTACGAAAGTTATATCAACAACCTGAATTTGGTTTGGGCGGAATGTTTTCGCGTACTGCATGAGGGTTGCCGGCTGTGTATCAATATCGGCGACCAGTTTGCGCGTTCCGTTTATTACGGGCGTTACAAGGTTATTCCCATTCATTCGGAAATTATAAAATTCTGCGAAACAATCGGGTTTGACTTTATGGGGCAGATTATATGGCAAAAGCAAACTACGATGAATACAAGTGGTGGTGGTGCAGTAATGGGCAGTTTTCCGTATCCGCGAAACGGTATTGTGAAGCTGGATTTTGAATATATTTTGCTGTTCAAGAAGCAGGGAAACGCGCCGAAACCTACCGCCGATCAAAAAGCAAATTCGGTAATGACCAACGAGGAATGGAACACGTATTTCAACGGACACTGGTATTTCAACGGCGCAAAGCAGGACGGACATTTAGCAATGTTTCCCGAAGAATTGCCACACCGATTAATCAAAATGTTTTCATTTCCGCAGGAAACTGTCCTCGACCCTTTTATGGGCAGCGGCACAACGGCTTTGGCGGCAAAAAGATTAGGACGCAATTCAATTGGGTATGAAATCAATCCCGAATTTATTCCATTAATCAAAGAAAAAATAGGAGGTGATGATGTTTTTAATAAAGTTGATGTATCCGTCATTCGTGCGAAAACAGGAAGCTCCCCGTATGATGAGGCAATAAAAAATCTGCCTTACCAATTTATAGACGCCCATAAAATAGACAAAAAAATTGACGTCAAGAAAATGCAATACGGCTCTAAAATCGACGCCGAGAGTAGCGGAAAACGCGAAGAGTATTTTACGGTGAAGGAAATTATCAGTCCCGAACTTATCCGTTTAAACAATGATTTGATAATACGCCTGATCGGAATAAAACAAAACCCTGCAATCAACGGCAAAGCCACCGAATTTCTACGCGAAAAGCTGAAAGGAAAGCGGGTTTTTCTGCGGCATGACGAGCTGAAGTACGACAGCGAAAACAACCTGATGGCATACCTGTATCTCGAAAACAAGACATTTGTTAATGCGCATTTGTTGAAAGCGGGGATGGTGGAGGTGGATGATAAGTTAAAGTTTAAGTATAAAAATAAATTTGAGAATATATGAAAACAATTCTTGACTTATCCAGCACAGAAATAAGGCGATTTTTCTTAAAACAAGAAATTTATTGCGAAATTGATTTGCCGAAATATTTTGTATTTAATAACTTATTGGATGAATTATCAAAAAGCATAACCGCAACAAAACTATCAGATATTTGGATACAAGATCCGAAGTCTTTGATGGATGTAAATTACACTTTTTACACAAATAAAGATGGAGAATTTGCTTGGAGA
>JAIROL010000032.1 GCA_031257565.1 Tannerella sp.
CTTCCCCATCCAAGGCAAAAACATAGATTCCATCATGGGGCCATTGCTCTTTCGCTGAATCAAATAGAACATAATCGCCATTTCGTATTCCTGCCCCTAGCATTGAGGAACCTTCAACGCAAAGGGCAAATAGCCGCTCGATTTTGAGTCGTGGAATCCGGTCAAAAACATCAATATAGTCTACTATGTTGGCTTCATCTTGCCAGTCTACGCCGGGGCCACATGATACCTTTTGACGAAGGAGGGGAACTTTATAGCCCTCGTCCGGTTTTGCCAGTTCCTACCTCATAGAAGCCAAGGGAGAAGGTAGATGTATAATCCCCTACGCCGGTTAAAAACCAGTCAAGGCTTATTCCAAGTTTGGATAACCCAAAGATAAATTCTTTGGAAGGAAGTCTCGCCCCGCTTGCAAATTCAGAGACAACACCTTGTGAAAGGTTCATTTTGGAGGCAAATGCAGTCTGATTTAGCCCCAAGTCCTTCAAAATCGCCTTTATACGGCCTGAAAAGTCAAAATCAACCATATAAAAAAACTTCTGATTTTCCAATAAAATAACTTGGCATGCTTTGGAAACTCCAATATACTTAATTTATCGGTCGGCCGGTAAGGAGACCGGAAAAACCTAAAAAAGGCAGGATTTCCGGCTTTTGGAGACATGGAATCCTGCCTGAAGGAGAAACGCATGGCAAAATGCATCACCCCGAGTGAAGGCTGCTGGCTTCAGTATCAACTGAAGCTGAACGGCTTTACCCATCATACGGTCGCCAAAGAAGCGAACGTCACCAAGTCAATGGTATCACATTTTTTGTGCGGCGACAAGGATTCAAACCGGGTCAGGACGGCGCTCTGTAAGGTGCTGGGCTACCGGTCTTTCGAGAGCCTTATCAAAAACGACCCGCAGGAAAGCGAGGGAGGCGCGGCATGATAAAACAGACCTTCCGCCTGAACGACGGCGGTACCCCAACCTTGCCGGTCATTAGTCAAAAATCCAAATGCTTTGACGAGATGGACATCCAAATTTCCAAGGTCATTAATACGGAACATTTGGAGCTTACCTCCTGCGGGGCTATAGCTCCTTATCGGTACATCTATGAGGAAATATCCAAGGACGACATGGTGATATATGCCCGTTTCATGGGGGGTGGACAATATCACCAATAACTTCAAATGGGTGCTTGAAGGAGGCGTGGCATGAAACAAGAATCCCTGAAACTGGCCGGGCGCGTAGTCAGCGTTAACGCCGCAGACCAGTCCGTTTTGATTGAGTCCACGGAAAGCCCTAACCGCTTCCGGGTGTATGCGAATAATAAGCTGTTCAAAAGAATAGACCACACCCTGGCCAGATCGTGGTTTAACGGCGGGAAAAGTAGAGAAATAACCGGCACATTCTGCATCCAGGGCAGGGTACTTCTCCATTTTGTTTTACCGTTTCCGTCCCGGCTGGACATAGCGCGGGCTTTCGGTGCGGTTAGGTATTCCCCGGAGTGTCCAAAATGAAAGCCTCAAACTGTTTGGCAAGATTGATTACCGAGTCAAAATACTCCTGGGCTTCTTGCGTACTCATAGAACGCGGCATGAGATTGCGTTTTATACCTTCACCGGCATCTGTTAAGGCTGCGTCCAATAACCTGATTGCCAGTTCCGCCGATTTAGCCCTGATTTCTTGTCTGTCTGTCATTATGCCCCTCCTTGCGGGGAAAAGATTGTGGTTAATTAAGTATACCGCATCGAGGGGATTTTTTATAAGAGGAGGCGCGGTATGAAAGGAATGTTTTACCGAATCCGTTACTGCGACATGGACGGCAGGGAAGTCCCTGTTTATGAAGCGGTACTCTACCGTGTTTTCCTGCACGGGCAGCACGTGCGGGATTTTCCGTATCTAAGCGCCGCCAATGCGTGGAATAAAAAATCCCCGCCGTAGAGCGGCGGGGTATTGAAGATTTCTCCTTGAAATCTTTGCGTATGCGGGGGAACATATCCCCCACACCCCCAGAATCACGCCGCAGAGCGGCGGGGAATTAAACCCATAGAGATTAAATTGTCAATTACCTGTATTAATTTCCCCTTGTTTATTTTTATTAAGAAATTTGCATTTTCACAACAGATATACTCTAAGGATATTTTATTACTATTTAATCGTTCTTTATAATAAGTTATTAATTCATTAGCAAATTCGACGATATTAATTTCATGCCTCACTTCCCGTACATAACGTAAAGTCGGTGACAAGAAGGACATTTGTTTTTTCATTGCTAAAACCACCGATTTTACATATTCAATAAAAACAAGAATATTTTTATCGTGTATATTTCTTTTTTCTAAATCTATTTTAATCGACTTTGACCTTCTTGATAATTGATCGAGAATATTATTAATTTCATGAGATAAAGCTTCTGCGGTCAATCCAAGAGCAACAGATTCATACATCATATCCATTTGCTGGTATAATTCTTCAATACGATTATCAATAATTCCAGGGAGATCCTTTATTTTACTTAATTCCTGCAAATCCTCAGTCAAGCGATCAAGCATTTTGGTAGCTCCATCAAGCAATGATTTAAATTGAGGTAAAAGTACCATTGCCTTATTCCGTAAATCAGGTGAAACGACTTCTGATATTGACAATTCATCCATTACTCTTATTGATTCTGTCTTGTTTTCTGATATTCTGTTTTTAAGCAGTAAAATGTCCTGTTCTGAATTAACCATCTTTACTAGTTTTCGTTTTAGTGTGTTAGTAAAATTTTTAATTGTTTCTGTTGATTTGACATGAGCTAGTGAATCTCTATGAAGCTGGCAAAAATTATTCCATGAGCGTCTTAATTTTTCTTGAATAAGAGCAGTAAATTTCACGAATTGTTTCATAAGCAAGAAAAAATTACGAAAATAAATTGTATCTTTAAAATTTTCTCGATTGGTTGTCTCTTCTAACTGTAAATTATCACGTGCGGTTAATGAAATATATCCAAGTGTGTTTTTAGGTCTTAATCCATAGTATGATCCACCGGTTGTCTGTTGTTCACCAAGTTTTAACCAGTCTTGCTCAACTCGTATAGCAAAACCATCCCTATATACACGGATACCGCTTAAATCTTGAATTATTTTTTTATAATCACTTGCTTTATCAAAGATATGCTTACTATTGTCATCTGTAAATTCGAAGGAATCAACTTCCCCCAAAAAAGCACCTGGATTTGCTATAATATCTTCTAAGTACTCTATCTTATCTAAATTAATTAAGTCGTAACCGTTCACAGCGATTCGGCCAGATTTATGTCATTCGGAAATGAATCAAAACCAAAAAACGCTGCTAAACATTTCTTCAGATATTTCATTACCGATGTGTTTTGCATAGTACACG
>JAIROL010000066.1 GCA_031257565.1 Tannerella sp.
GCCCAAAACCGCCGCCACCTGCTCAACCACGAGTAAGAAATTCAAAGGGGACACTGCCACCCCAACCACCCCGCCGCCCCCAACGACCCCGAACGACCCCTCAACGCCTACGCCGAACCCCTGCAATTAGCCCTCTTCGTCACGGGTTCCGTCGCGCCGCAACACTGGCGCCGCCCGCAGGAACGCGCCGACTTCTTTTACCTCAAAGGCTTCGTCGAAAGCATCCTCGCCCGCTTCGGACTCGACGTCTACCGCTTGGAAACCGACGCCGCCCCGACCGACCTGTTCGCCGAAGGCCTCCAATACAGGCAGGCAGGCCGCGTATGCGCCATGCTGGGCGTCGTCGCGCAGGCGCAGCGAACAGCCTTCGACCTCAAACAGCCGGTATATGCGGCGGAACTATCCGGCGACTGGCTGCTGAAAACCCTCCGCAACGCACGGGTACGCTATGCGGAGTTGCCGAAGTACCCCGAAGTGCGCCGCGACCTCGCGCTCGTCGTCGACGAGGCCGTAACATACGCGCAACTGCGCGACACCGCGTTCAAAACAGAACGAAGCCTGCTACAGCGCGTCCAACTGTTCGACGTCTACCGCGGCGACAGGCTACCGGCCGGCAAGAAACAGTATGCCCTGAGCTTCATCTTGCAGAACACGGAAAAAACCCTCACCGACCAGCATATCGAACGCATCATGGCCGCCCTCCTACAGGCATTCCAACAACAATACGCCGCGACGCTGCGGTAGGGCGGCGGCGACAACGAAAGCCAACAGGAATAAATAACCCTTTCGACGTGTAACAAGCAATGAAAAGAGAAATAGAAATTACAGGCAATGAAAATCACCAAGTCATTCAAGGAGATTCGATGGATGTATTAACTCGCGTAATTCCCGATAACGCCATTCATTTAATTTTCGTAGACCCCCCTTATAACATTGGGAAAAATTTCAACGGAATGAAAGATAAATGGGCGAACGATGACGAGTACTTAAACTGGTGTTATCAATGGATCGAATTATGCATCCGCAAACTGAGGCCGGATGGAAGCCTGTATATTATGACGTCTACGCAATATATGCCTTATTTTGATATTTTCCTTCAAAAACGATTAAACATCCTTTCACGCTTAGTTTGGTACTACGACAGCTCGGGCGTTCAGGCAAAAAAATACTACGGCTCCATGTATGAGCCTATTTTGTTCTGTGTAAAAGACGCCAATAATTATACTTTTAATGCGCAGGATATTCTGGTAACCGCCAAAACAGGCGCGCAAAGGCGACTTATAGACTACCGTAAAAATCCGCCCCAAGTGTACAACTCCCAAAAAGTGCCGGGCAATGTTTGGGAATTTGCCCGCGTCCGCTATCGCATGGACGAATATGAAAACCACCCGACACAAAAGCCCATTGCATTACTGGAACGCATCATTAAAGCAAGCTCTAACGCAGGAGATGTGGTGTTAGATCCATTTTCGGGAACTTTCACTACGAGCTTTGTCGCGCAACAATTGGGCAGAAAATCTATCGGCATAGAGTTGCAAGAAGAATACGTGAAAATCGGACTGCGTCGTTTACAATTAACCGATGCCTACAAAGGCGAAAAGTTACAAAAAGCGATCCGCTCATTTGAAAACGCAAAAGTACAAAACCAATATATCCCAACCCTAAATTTATTTTGAGAAACATGCAATGGAACACTTTTTCACTAATAATATTAAAACAGTTTTAAAACAACAATTCGGCAAAAATTCAGTATCCATCTTTGAAAAAAACTTGCTGATACAATATCTCAACGAAAAAACACGCTCTGCCCATAAAGGGTCAAAAGCGCGTTCCAGCTTCGCAAATCTCTACGCGCTATATGTGATTATTGAAGATTACTTGTTGAAAGGATATGATAAGAGCGGGGACTATTCGATCTATGAAGGCGCTCTATTCAATAATCTTTTTGCAAGACAAAGAGCATTGCCCTTTGGATCCAAGTTACAAAATCATGCGTTAAATAACCGCATGAACGCTGAATTTCAAAAATATTTTCCCCAGTCAGAATATATACCTATCCTCCGTAATCTTGAAACAAATCGCTATTGGATAAACGAAAATCTGTTGAAAATCCAAATCGGCAAAAGGACTGTCAATATAGCCCAATCCATTATCGAAATAATTGATGATTACATTCGCACAAAACAGGGGGCCTTCCATCGTTTCGTAAAATCATGTGAAGAACTTCAAAAAATAGGAACGACAGCATCGGAAAAAGTGGAAGATTTTATTTTCGGATTGCTTGCGCCCACTGTCGATGCTCGACTGTTTGAAATCATTAGTTATTCCATCCTCAAATACTATTACCACGACCAGCATATAATTTGGGGTTTTGAGGCCGATAACCTCAATAAAGAAAACCTGAAACTTTACAAGACCGGCAGAACAAATGCCAACGATGGCGGAATTGATTTTGTCATGAAACCCTTGGGCAGATTCTTTCAAGTAACGGAAACACTGGATTTCAAAAAATATTTCCTCGACATCGATAAAGTCCAGAAATATCCTGTTACGTTTATAATAAAATCGGTTGATACGATTGAAGATATAATGGAAAAGATTAAAGAGAATGCAAATAAAACGTATTCCATCAAAGCTATCGTTGATAAATATATGGATTGTATTGAAGAAGTTATCAATATTCCTGCACTTGTAGATAGATTTCAGGCATCCATTCAACAAGGGTATTTGAACAAGGTTCTTGACGAGATTGTAATACAAAGCAAGGTAGAATTTAATTATGGCAACGACGAACACGAAGATTGACCGGCGTCTTTCTACCCTGCGTCGAAGGAGCAACTAATATCGAATGAAACGGACGTCAATCACCCATTATTTTTCGCTGGTTACCTTTTCGCACACCGTGTTTGCACTGCCCTTTGCGTGCATCGGGTTCACGCTGGCCTGCACGCAAACGCCCGCCGCGTTTGAATGGCGCACGCTGGTGTTAATGATCCTGTGCATGGTCTTCGCCCGTAACGCCGCCATGAGTTTTAACCGCTATGCCGACCGCCACATCGACGCCCGCAACCCGCGCACCGCCCACCGTGAAATCCCGAAAGGGATTATCTCGCCGCGCCACGCCCTGCTGTTCTGTACGGCCAATGCCGCGCTGTTTGTCGTGGCCGCCGGCCAGCTCAATGCGTTATGCCTCTACTTGTCGCCCGTCGCCCTGCTGGTCATTGCCGGCTACAGCCTGACGAAACGCTTTACGTGGGCATGTCACGGCGCGTTAGGGTTGAGTCTGTCCATTGCGCCGACGGCCGCCTACATAGCCGTTACCGGCGAAATAGCCCTATCCCCTACCCTCTTTTCCGCTATTGTCTTTTTCTGGGTCAGCGGCTTCGACGTCCTCTACGCCTTGCCGGACGAGACGTTCGACCGGCAGGAAAAGCTGTTCTCCATTCCTGCCCGCTTTGGCCGCCGCCGCGCGATGGCTATTTCGGCGGCCCTCCATACGGTGGCTGCCGCGCTCGTCGCGACGGCTGGTCTCACGTTGCAGGCGGGAGGCTACTACCTAACAGGCGCCGCGCTCTTCTGCGGCCTGCTGCTCTACCAGCACCTCATCATCCGTCCGTCGGATCTGCACCGCCTGAACACGGCCTTTGCCACGACAAACGGAGTGGCGGGAATAGCATTTGGAATTTTAGTGATAATGGAGCTGGTCTGCTGAGCGGGAACGGACAGCGAACTATACGCGCTGTATTAGATGGCCGGGTTGCAAGTCAAAATATCAACGTCAACATTTCTGAAATCTCGATCATTGGTCAGCAATACGAAATGATTATTTTGACAAATCTTTACAATTCCCTTATCCGGGAAGTCCAATGAATCAACGGTCAAAAAATGTAGAATATCTGTTTGAGAAAAAGCGTTGCCGATTACTTTGAACTGATTCAGAATTTGATTTTCAACAATAAGATAAATATCGGATAAAACGGATTGACCGTCGGGACTGTCGCGGAACCGTTTGAATGGAGAAGGTGCCCACCGACTCGTGCGGTGTTCGATCCTCAACATTTGATTTATTACTTCGGAAACAACGATAAAATCAATATATAAATTAGTAGCCTGTTTCAACAATAAAGAATATACCGCGGCATAATCGCTTTCCCATCTCAGACTGCCGGTTGGCCAGAACAGATATATCAGTACATTGGCATCAGCAAAAACCGCCCTGTTTCGGAGTTGCGAAATCGTCTGCAAGCTGTATTTTGTTGCCATAGGTCAATGTCCTAAGATTTCGTCAATGCTCTGCTTCAACCGCCGGAAAGTATCCTTGTCGTGATAGAACAATTTGGCCGTGTCTACAACCCGTTTTAACAGTACTTTGTCTGATTCCGAAATATTTTCGACACGCAAATTTTCTTTTATTTCTTCTTCCGAAAAATCTTTATACAGTTGCCCTATGGCCGTGTTTAAAAATGCCGTTGTCTGCATTTCCATATTCAGGAATGATAAAACCACTTTGCGCTTTTCCAAAAAAGCCTTCTTCACAAGGGCGAAAACTTTCTGCCCTTCTTCGGCTTCCACGCCATAGACGTCGCCAATAACATTTGCCACATTGATGTTTGTCTCTAACTTATCCATAGTATTAAAATATATCATTAATATTTATTTCACTTTTAAGCGCATACTTATGAGTGTCATCCGTACAAAATTGCAGGTTTACGATAGTGCCGGGAAAGCGACCCGCAAATGATTCGGTAACAACTCCCCGATCGCCAAATTCGTAGTATCCAGCATCGCTAACGATTTGCATTTTGCCTTTATTCAAGTCTATAAACTCCTTGAGCAATGCCAACCCAATGCCGCCCGAGATTGTTTCTTTGGTTGTATTTTTATCTTTTACCGCCCATTGAATGGCTTGCGTTGCCGAAAGAGAACTGCTAAAACGGTTGTTTATTTTATTCCTGAAACCAATGCCGGTATCCACAATTGTAAATTCAATTTTATTTTTAGTGGGGTAAAACTGCCCACAGGTATAAATATGTTTCGTTTCACTGTGAATTTGAGCATTGACGAATATCTCATAAATAGCTTCTACTATTTTTTCTTTAAGCGCCGTCGACATTTGAGGAAGCTCTGTCCTCCCTACTAATTCTTCTATTACATACGTTTTAAAATACTTTCCATCGCTCGGTTTTAGTTTCTGAAACCGAATGGTCGTATGATTGACATCCACTTCCCTGACCTTTCCGTAATACGTCAAAAAATCATTTTTGAGCAAAATACGTTCCGTTTCCGGTTTGATATAATCGAAGCATATTTCGCTGAAATTTTCCGTAAACAAATCCAAAACAGCCCCCATAGCGGCACTCATATTAGCGGCAAACCACTTATATAATCCAATATGAATGCGTCCATACAACTTTTCTTTATGTTCTTCATAAAGATTGATCAATTGCTGATAACTTTCAAAACTATTATTTATGTCTACTAATGAAGTCATACGAGTTGCAAAAATACAAAATTCTTTTTTACTCCGTCCTGTTATCCGACTTTGTTTTCAAATCGGTTACATTAACCGGGCGCTTTCTATAATTGCCTTTATTCACCCCTCGCTCCTCCCTTTCAACGCCCCATGTCCCGTGCATAGCGTAGCGGCAGCCAAGCGGCCATGTACCCTATCCCGGCTACCGCTATCGCAATCAGCATTACGTCGAGCCATTGAATGGATACGGGATATGCGTCTACCAGAAAATTGCCGGGCATGGGTATGACGCCAAAAACCTGTTGAATTACGCACAGCAGCAACCCTAATCCAATCCCAACAAGGATACCCAGGAGCGAAATCATCCAGCCTTCAAAGAGGAAAATGCGATTGATGAGGCGTCTGTTGGCGCCCATGCTGCGGAGGGTGAGCACGTCGTCTTTCTTTTCGATGATCAGCATCGCCAACGAGCCAAGGACGTTGCAGGAAATCACGAGCAGGATAAACAGCAGGATCGCGTAGATGACGGCTTTCTCCGATTTCATCATCCGGTACAGGGTTTCGTGCTGCTCGTAGCGGTTTTTGACCGCGAACGACGCGCCGAGAATGTCTTTCACCTGCCGCTGTATCCTTGCCGCATCAGCCCGGGGTTCAAGCTGGATTTCGACGGACGTTACCTCGTCGGTATAGTCGAACAGGCGGCGGGCAAAGGCGATAGGCGTAAAAAGGTAGGCGTTGTCGAACGACTGTTCGATGGCAAAGACGCCCGACGGGTAAATATATTCGCTCGCCAGCGACGCCTCCGGGTTGAGGAGCGACAGGCGCCCGTCGCGTTTGGGCGCGTACACCAGCAGCGGGTCGATAAAATGAATGTTTACGCCCAGCTTGTAGGCGACGCCGCGCCCGATGACGGCCTGCTCCAACTCGCCATGCCAGAGTTTAAATTCGCCGTCGACGATAGCCTGCTGCATCTGGCTTGTGGCGAGACCGGCGCTGTCGATTCCCTTGACGGTCGCCAAATCCTGATAGCCGCGGTATTCGAGCAGGACGTTTTCCTCTACGATTTTGGTAAACGATACGACGCCGGGCAGGCTACGCACCTCGTCGAAAGCCGCCGACCGCGGCGTGAATACTTTACCGGCGACCGGCGTAATCCGCAAGTCGGCGTCGAATGTATGATACAGCGAACGCACCAGATGGTCGAACCCGTTGTAGACCGATACGACGACCACCAGCGCCAGCGTGCCGGTCATAATCCCGGCGGCGCTGATCATCGAAATAATGTTGATGACGTTATGCGATTTTCTGGCAAACAGGTAGCGCCATGCCATAAAAAACGGCAGTCCGCTTCTGCCTGCCTGCCACAGCGACCATCTGCATCTATGCTCTGTAACGCTCATTCGAGGTCTGTTATCCGGTGAATACGATACCGGGCTATTCTGCCGACGGCTGCGACGCCAGCAGGCGGTCTATTTTTTCTACATAGTCCAGCGAATCGTCAATATCGAAGACCAGTTCTGGCACGATGCGCATTTGTTTGGCAATCCGTTTGCCCAATTCGCCGCGAATGCTGCGGCTTTGCTGAGCAATGACCTTCATCGTGTCGCCGACCTTGCTCGACGGGAAGATGCTTAGGCGCACCCTCGCCAGCGCCAAATCGGGGCTCACGTGTACCGACGTTACCGAAACCATCGCCCCGCCATACGCCGCCATGCCTTGCTGCTGTATAATTTCGGCAAGATCTTTTTGCAGTTGCCGTCCTACTTTCTGTTGTCGTGTTGTGTCCATATTCCTTATTACTTTATTAAATCGTTGAACTGTGTATTTTCTTCCCGATCTGTTTTAGCGATTGCAAATTTATTAATATCTTTGGACTTTATAAAATAAATATAATATGGAAATTGTTTTAAGCGGTATACGTCCCACCGGACACCTGCATATAGGGAATTATTTGGGCGCTTTGCGCAACTTTACCAAAATGCAATACGAGCATCGTTGCTACTTTTTTATCGCCGACCTGCATTCGCTGACCACCCACCCGAAGTCGGCCGACTTTCACGACAACGTCCGAAATGTACTGGCCGAATACCTCGCCGCAGGCCTCAACCCCGATATTGCGACGATCTATATTCAGAGCGATGTGCCCGAGATTTCGGAGTTGTATGTATTGCTGAACATGCTGGCCTATCAGGGCGAGTTGGAACGCACGGCGTCGTTTAAAGAGAAGGTGCGCAAGCAGGCCGACAACGTCAATGCCGGACTGCTCACCTATCCCGTACTGATGGCGTCGGACATACTGGCGCATCGCGCTCACAAGGTGCCTGTCGGAAAAGATCAGGAGCAGCATCTGGAGATGACGCGCACGTTTGCCCGCCGGTTTAACAATCTTTACGGCGTCGAGGTATTTCCCGAGCCGGCGGCTTTTAATTTCGGCAACGAACTGATTAAAATTCCCGGACTCGACGGCAGCGGTAAAATGGGTAAAAGCGAAGGTAACGGCATTTTCCTTATCGACGACGAAAAAACCGTTACCAAAAAGGTCATGCGGGCGGTAACCGACAGCGGCCCCACACATCCCCACAGCGAACTGAGCGAGCCGGTACGGAATATTTTTACGCTTTTGGAAATCGTATCGTCGCCCGACGTCGTCGCGCATTTCCGTACCCTGTACGACCATTGCACCATCCGCTACGGCGACCTGAAAAAGCAGTTAGCCGCCGACCTCTGGAAAATCATTGCCCCTGTCCACACGCGCATTGCCGAAATCAAATCCGACCGCGACTACCTGCGCAAAGTAACCCTTCAGGGCGCCGCGAAAGCCCGCGAAAGCGCCCATGCCACCTTGAAGGAGGTCAAAAAGACGATGGGGTTTAGAGCCTTTTGACAGTCGCGACAACCGGGTTTGAATACTCGAAAATAAATACCGGTCATCAGAACGTACGGCCTCTCGCCGGATTTTCTCAACGTTTCGACAAAGATCCCGAAGTTTTCGGCAAAATGCGAACAAAGAGTTCGCCGCTACGCCTTCAGGAATCCGTATTCGTAAATTTTGGGTTCGATTTTGTGGGCAAGCGTGCGGAGATGTTCGCGCAGGCGGGCTATCAGTTCGTTATAGCGTTCGTCGTTGCTTTTACTGTTCATTTTGCCTTTGTCGTTGCGTTCCTGAAAATATTCGCGGATGTCATACAGAGAAGCGTTTACGTTACAGTCGTTCTGCGAGTGATAGTAACGCCACAGCTCGCGACCGGCGTCGAAAACAGCTTGCGCGACGGACGAAAATTCGCGTTTTTCTCCTTTTTTCCAGTTTGATTTCGGATTGTTTTCCATCTCTAACTGACTGAACAGGTCTGCATAAG
>JAIROL010000084.1 GCA_031257565.1 Tannerella sp.
TTGGGTATAACCCCGCCGATATCTCATAAGGGTTGAATAAGAAGAGCCGTGTGAGGGGAGACTTTCACGCACGGTTCTGTGAGAGGCTGGCGCTGAAATGCGCTGGCCTACTCGACAACGATACTGAAACCGCAGTCAGGCCATACGTCGTCAGATGGATCGGGGTTATGCTGTGAGACTTCCTGAAATACCGGTCACAGCTGTGTTCTTTTTTAATGCCTCCGGAGAAATTTCTCTCCACTCTGAAACGATGTGTTTGCGATTTCAATATGCGCCATAACGGAGAGGGGGGTAGATAATTCAATTTTCACATTACGAATGCCTGTACACCGTCCCTCCGAATTACAAATCCGGCAGGACGGAGAAAAAATCAGGATTAAACAACAGGAAATGTCCCCTTATATTTATCTAACTGTTTTTTTAATTCATCAAGCTCTCTCGCCTGTTCCTCAATGGTTTTATCCTTTTCCCCAAGCGCCTTGTCCTTTTCTTCAAGCGCCTTGTCCTTTTCCCCAAGCGTCTTGTCCTTTTCTCCAAGCGCCTTGTCCTTTTCTTCAAGCGCCTTTCCCTGCTCTTCTATGATTTCTTCCCTGAGCGCTATTTCCCGTTCCTTGTCCTGAAGTTCTTTCAGGTAGTCGTCTTCCATCTCCATTTCTATCTGGATTTGTTCGCTTTCGGAGGCCATGCGCAATCTGCGGATGATACTACGGTATTCTTCGGGGAAGTCTTTTTCTTCTACATTCAGGATGTGATGGTTTTTATTGCGGTCTTCCTGGTCGAAGATGCTCAGCAGTTTTTCAAGGGCTGTGCGGCGGCGTGTTCTTAACTGGTTCGTCTGCACTATCCATGAACGGTGGTGAAGGCTGTTTATAAAGTCATTGGATGCATTTACGTCTTCATTTGTGGCTACATCTTTTGTCTCTGTGTCGACACGGATGACGGGACAGTCCGGGATGCCTATGTCATATCCCAGCAGGAAGATGCAGTATATCTGGCGCGCCTTCCGGTTACCCGCTTCCCCGCAGGCATTGTCTGCATTCTGGTAATGAAGCCCCAGATAGCGGCGGAAACGCATGATGTCTGACGACAGTTTGGCCTTTTGAAGTTCAATCAGTACGGTCTTGTGACCGCCGTCAGGAGTGGATATTTTCGCCGAGAAGTCGAAACGGCAGACGGTAAAGTTTATTTCCCTTTTTTCTGCCGGCTGCTTTTGTCTGCCGCCTCTTTTTGCGGGTATGCGAACAGTGTGTTCCTGTGATGCAAAGTCAAGTTTCACTACCTTTTCCTGTATGATTGCAGAGAGAAAGGCTTTGGCCACGCGGTTGTCTTCCATCATGAACTTGAAGACTACGTCGTATATGGGGTTTGCTATGCGCATTTCCGGTTTCTTTTTATATTAATAGCTACAAAGTTATATAAAAAAACGGTTATTACAAGCGTGAGGGGTGAAAAAAATATGTACGAATGACTTTAAAATAAACCTGAAATCCGCAAGTCATTTTCTTTGTTGTCTGAATTATTTTACAGGTGAAAAATCATTGTTTTTTGCAGTTAAATCCCCCAAATATTTTCAAATGTGGGAAAAACAAATTCCAATTAAAAAGTAAAAAAAATCAAATATTCAAAATTTATTTTTTACCTTTACCTTTTTAATTTTAAACCTAAAAGCAGAATTTATATGACTACTAAAAGATTAGCGCTATTTATGACATTCGCTATGATATGCTGTTGCGTATCAAAAGCGCAGGATACCGACTTATATACCTTCGGAAAAGGTAAAAGTTTGCTTGGGGTAAATGTAGCCGTAAGCCTTGGTAATAATAACAGAACCGGTATTGCGGCTTTTTACGAATACGGGCTATCCGGATTATTTGTTGACGAGTGTACGCTTGGAGGCGGTATTTTCGGAGGGTTTCACAAAGACAAGCTGGGAAAGGAAATTGAACAGATCTATATCGTAGGAGTAAAACTTAATGTTCATTACCAGTTTGTTGACAGACTGGATACGTATGCCGGTTTTGCGCCCAATTTCAATATAAAAACATACGAAATAAAAGACGATGAAGCAAATTTCGAATGCTACTTTCATGTCGGAGGTCGTTATTATCTGACAAACTGGCTCGGGGTTTTTGCAGAAATGAGTACAGGCTATAACAATTTCAGCGGCGGAGTATCCGTAAAATTCTGATACCGACCCGAAATCAATGACGTCCCCGAATTATGAAGAAAGCCTGTCTAAATCGACAGGCATTCTTCATTCCGACGGATAAACCGGTTCAACCATTAATGGCGGAGCCAGATAGGCTTCTACATTATTTATACATAACGACCCGCGCGCATCGATGAAGCGTATACGAAATTTGGAGGTTTCTATTGTCTGAAAACGCACGATTCGCTTATAACCCACCGTCGTTGTAGAATCAACGGCATTCACTTCTTCCCAGTTACCATGCTGTTCCGTTTCAATAACAAACTTGCGCACGCGTTGCCCCAATGGTATATACTCCTGTATTACCACGCGATTCAACGACGTCGGTTTATTAAATGAAAAAGAAAGTTCTCCATTTACAATATCATCGCTTGTCGCCCAATAAGTATTCCAATCATTATCAAGAACATTTTTCGCCGAAAAGTTTTTGCCACGCACGTCGCCGGCCTTAACGACTGCATCCGTAAGGAGATTCTCTTTCAGGTCATTTCGTATCGTTTCGGCCCATTCCATAACGCGCGCCGAATCAATCGGATGCACGCGTCCGCTGAGCGCAATCGGAAAATTAAGTATAAGATTTGCATTATGCCCGATACTATTGTAATAAATATCGACCATTTGCTTCAATGTTTTTACCTGATGATCTTCACGAGCATGGTAAAACCAGCCTGGCCGCACAGATACATCCACTTCGCCGCCAAGCCACTTGGGAGCTTTTTCATCTCCCCACTGACTCCCTTTATAATCATATCCGTAGGCCGGTTCCGAATCATATAAACTCCATTGCGTATCGCCGGCCCAGCCGCTTTCATTTCCAATCCAGCGGACGTCCGGAACAGTACCGCCGAAAATCATCGCCGAAGGATGTTTTTCTTTGATTATATCACGCGCTTTTTCATAATCATAATATGTTTTAGAATCGATTGAACGACGTTCTTCCGCGCCGCCATACCAACCGTTTCCCCCATTCGCTCCGTCAAACCAGAACTCAAAAAGAGGTCCGTAATTAGAAACTAATTCACGAATCTGATTATGATACGTTTCGACATATTCAGGCTTTCCGTAGCCGGCGTTATTTCTGTCCCATGGAGATAAATAAACGCCTAATTTAAGACCCTGTTTTTTACATGCTTCCGATAAATCGCGTACAACATCGCCTTTGCCATTCTTCCACGGAGAATTTTTAACGCTATATTCGGTCGTTTCCGTCGGCCATAAACAAAAACCATCATGATGCTTTGTCGTTATAACCACTCCCTTCATACCAATCGCTTTAAAGAGGCGCACCCATTGTTCACAATTAAGGTCTTCAGGGTCAAACGTCGAGGCCGGCGTATTACCATACCCCCACTCAAGATCATTAAACGTATTAAGACCAAAATGAACAAATGCATACATTCCCATTTTATGCCATTCGATTTGTTCCGGAGTCGGGAGAGGAGCTACCGGCGCCGGCGGCTCTACTGAGCTTTTATCGCATGCCGCAAGGACAATGGATATTATACCGATTGATATGATTTTATTCCATGCCATAAATAGTTCGATTTAATGATTTAAAATGCTGATATTTAAAGTATTCATTCTCCTATTATTTTTACCAGTACGCGTTTACGCCGCTTACCGTCAAATTCGCCATAAAAAATCTGCTCCCATGGTCCCAAATCAAGCTTGCCGTTTGTTACGGCAACAACAACCTCCCGGCCCATCAAAGTTCGTTTGATGTGCGCATCGGCATTATCTTCAAAACCATTATGTAGATATTGATTATAAGGCTTTTCCGGAGCAAGTTTTTCCAGCCAGACCTCAAAATCATGATGCAAGCCGCTCTCGTCATCATTAATAAAAACACTCGCCGTTATATGCATGGCATTGCAAAGAAGCAATCCTTCTTTTATACCGCTTTCTCTCAGATTCTTTTCCACCTCAGGCGTAATATTAATCAGTTGCCTGCGACGCTCTGTTTCAAACCAGAGTTCTTTTCTGTATGATTTCATAATGCTCTTGTAAATTATTTATATTTCTCTGCAAACTCTAACGATATATAATTTGAATAACTACAACACACTTCTGAAGAAAAGTCTATTCCATACCGTATGATTTTCGCCCAGTCTTCTTCGGTCAAAAAAGGGATATCACGGTACCCTGTCTCATATTTCAATAACCCGTAAACAATACCGGCATTAAAATTATCGCCTGCGCCTATAGTACTTACAGGAGTTATCTTCTTTGAATTAAAATGTGCATGAATATTATTTGTAAACAGATTTACGCCATTGGCTCCGTGCGTTGTCATAAAACAATTGCAATATTGTCCGACAATTTCCGAATAGACGTCGTTCATATCCGTCTTATCATACAAATAATAGAAATCTTCATTCGAACCGCGTACAATTGTTGCATAGTTATAATTTTCCGCAACAGAAGTACGTAATGATAAAATTTCAGCTTTATGCGAAGGACGAAAATTAGGGTCATAATAGATCAGCGCCTTACGGTTCCTCGCCTCTTCTAAAAATTCCAAAAAGCGGCTCCTGAACAAAGGATTCAGCGCATAAAATGAACCAAAAACAAATATATCATCTTCGTTTATATCCGGAAGCGGTATATTCAATCTTTCCTCCGGGTAATCCGTATGAAATATATATTCCGCATTCCTGCCTGCGCCAAGAAAGGCCAGTGAAACAGGACTTTTATGAGCCTGCAAACGATTTATATAACGGGTGGTCATCCCGTTTTCATGCATAAAGTTATAAACGATATCCCCGACACGGTCATCCCCCGCTTCGCTGATGAACGTAACGGGAACGCCAAGCCGGCTCAAAGAAACCATTCCATTCAAAACCGAGCCTCCGACTATAGCGCGTTGAGGTTTTTCATTTTCGAATATAATATCGAGGATCGTTTCTCCTATACCTATAACCTTACGCATATATTTTTCATTTAACGCCTGCTTTGCTCGCGGCTTTTTTCGCCAAGATAACCGCCATGATGCCGTTTCGCATAATCAGCATTCGTAAAGCCTATTTTTTTCATTACGCTAACAACCAGGATATCTCCTATAACAGTCATAACGGTGGTCGAAGTCGTCGGGGTCAGACCCAGCGGACAAACTTCTTCCGGCGCGCCGGTCAGCAAACAAACATCAGCCTCCCGGGCAAGAGGGCTGTCCGGATTTGATGTAATAACAATGAACTTTACATCCGGCGCCAATCCTCTGGATAAATTCACCAGCTCTTCCAATTCGCGCGTTTTTCCGGAATTGGAAATAAGCAACATGATATCGTTTTTCCGCATAATACCCAAATCTCCATGCTGCGCTTCGCTCGGATGAAGAAAGTGTGCAGGCGTACCCGTAGAACTGAAGGTAGTCGCTATGTTCATTGCAATCTGTCCGGCTTTACCCATGCCGCTTACAATCAGTATGCCCCCCAGATGATGGACATATTCATTGATCAAATTAACAGCTTTTTCATAAGACCCTGTAACAGGTATATTACAAACGGCATTCGCCTCTCTATCGATTATAGACTTGATATCCTCATACTTCATGGTAGAAACATTTTAATGCCGACAAATATACATAAAATTTTTCACATATACGCAGACCCATAAAAATTCGCAAATAAAGCCTCGCATCACATCGTTTAGTTCGGCCTCAGTTGCTCAATATTTGTAAGAAATTTACATTTTTTTTCTCATTCCCATCTATTATTTATTTTTTTTCGTATCTTTGCAAACGTCAACATTTTTTTTGAAAAAGTATTTTCTGTCATGATAAGCAATAAACACTTCTACAAACTTTTTATAGTTTGCTTCATTTCTATAATAATCTGCGGATGCCAAAAATCCAACACTTTTACAGCGAAGGGCGTAGTAGCCGGCGCTGCCGGACAAACGCTGTACCTCGAAAACACAGGATTATCCTCGATTAGCGCCATTGACTCGGTAAAACTCAGGTCCGACGGTAAATTTTTATTTAAGCAGCCTCGCCCGAAATACCCCGATTTTTATCGCCTGAAATTAAAGAATCAGTTGATTCATTTCTCGGTCGACTCTACTGAAACAATTATATTTACAGCTGATGCGCATAATTTCGCGACGTCGTACACGATTGAAGGATCGGAAAACAGTAAAGCATTCAAAGAAATAACTCTTGCCCAACTTGATGCAAATCAGGAACTCCGAAAACTGCGGGACAGTTATGGTATGAACCTGATTCCGGATACGACCTATCAGGAAAGTATTATGAAAGCGGTCAAATCATATAAAGAAAAGGCAAAAAAGTACATCTACGGAGCGCCAATGTCTCCTGCGGCATATTTTGCTCTGTTCCAACAAATAGACGGTCTATGGTTCTTTGATTTATATGACAAAACAGATTCGAAAGCATTTGGCGCCGTAGCTACAAGTTATAAAACATTTTATCCGGAAAGTCCGCGAGCCAAACAATTAGAGAACCTGGCTCTCCAATCATTGAAAGTCACACGCGGCGAGCGACAAAAAACACTCGATATTCCCGATGCAAAAGAAGTAAACTTTATTGACGTCGAACTTCCGGATATCAATGGTAAAGACGTCAAATTAAGCGATATTGCAGAGGGTAAAGCAGTACTGATAAATTTCACTGCCTATCAGACCGAATGGTCGCCGTCGTTTAATATGGAGTTGAATGGATTATATAGAAAATACAAAGAGAAAGGCTTCGAAATATATCAGATTTCGCTGGACAATGATGCACATTTCTGGAAAAATGCCGCATCGCACATACCGTGGATATGCGTGCGCGATCCTCAATCAATTTATTCTTCCATTGCCGCGATATACAATGTACGCCAACTTCCGGCATTATTTCTTTTAAATAACAAAGGGATCATGGTTAAGCGAATTGAATCGGTTGATACGATCGAAAACGACATAAAAGCGGCTATATAGTGTCAAGTCAACTTACGACTTAATACTATAAATTATGTTATAAAGCATATCCCCGCGCGCTTGCCATATAAAAAAATAAGAGTATCTTTGCATCTAAATTATGAAATATAAGGAGTTCCGGCTATCAGATGTTAGCCGGGATTCTTTTTTACAGTCACACAAACAGGAGGAACAACACTATGGCTGTTACATACATGACAGAAGAAGGCTATAACAAGATTTTAGCCGAAATTAATTACTTGGAATCTGTAAAACGACCTGAAATTTCAGCGCAAATAGCAGAAGCAAGAGATAAAGGCGATTTATCCGAGAATGCCGAATACGATGCGGCACGAGAAGCCCAAGGGCTTCTCGAAGCTAAAATTGCACAATTGAAAGGCATGCTGTCCAATGCTCGCCTCATTGACGAATCTCAGTTAAAAACGGACGTCGTGCAGATCATGAACAAGGTCAAATTAAAAAATACAAAAACAAACGCCATCATGACTTACACTATTGTCTCCGACTCGGAAGCTAATCTGAAAGAAAATAAAATCGCCGTCAGCACCCCGATAGCGCAAGGCCTTATGGGTAAAAAAGTCGGCGACGTCGTAGATATCAAAGTCCCATCCGGAACGATGGGTTTTGAAATTCTTGAAATTTCATTGGGAATGTAAATACAGCATAAAATTCAACAAAAATGACGTCTATATTCAGCAAAATAGTCGCAGGAGAAGTTCCCAGTTATAAAATTGCGGAAAACAATGAATTTTACGCATTCCTGGATATTAATCCTGTCGTAAAGGGGCATACGCTCGTTATCCCGAAAAAGGAAACGGATTACATTTTCGACATCGACGACGAGGCGCTCGGACGCATGATGATTTTTTCTAAAACGATCGCTAAAGCTATCAAAAAAACAATTCCTTGCACACGTGTCGGCGTCGCGGTTGTGGGGCTTGAAATCCCTCATGCTCACATACATTTGATGCCGATAGATAAGGAATCAGACATGTTTTTTGGCAATCCGAAGCTTCGATTTACGCCGGACGAACTAAAATCCATAGCAGAAAACATTAAAACCAATTTAATATAAAAAAGGCGCGTCATCAACGCGCCTTTTTTATATTTATAACAAATAAAAATAATAACTACCTTGTTAAGTCGACGTATTTTCGTAAATTTGCGGCCAAACAAAAATAACATATAGAATGAAAAAAATTCAATTAGCGAATAATGTTCTCGGCGGCGTCGTTTTTGCAATCGCAGCTACCGTTTATTTAATGACTATTGAACCGACAGCCAGTTTCTGGGATTGCGGCGAATTCATAACTTCAGCTTACAAACTTGAAGTCGGACATCCGCCCGGAGCTCCTTTATTCATGTTAATCGGGAATATTTTTTCTCATCTGGCAGGCGCCGCCAATGCTGCAAAGATGGTAAACTCAATGTCGGCCTTATTCAGCGCTTTGACAATTTTATTCCTTTTCTGGACAATAACGCATCTTACCCGCAAATTGCTTGTCAAAGATAAAGAGAACATCTCTTTATCGCAGGCAATACTAATTCTTGGCTCCGGACTTGCAGGTTCGCTTGCATATACATTCAGCGATACATTCTGGTTTAGCGCAGTGGAAGGTGAAGTATATGCGTCATCATCCCTGTTTACGGCTGTTGTGTTCTGGTTAATCCTGAAATGGGAAGATTATGCCGATGCGCCTCACGCCGATCGCTGGATTATTCTTATTGCCTATCTGATGGGGTTAAGTATTGGGGTTCACTTACTTAACTTACTTTGTATACCGGCTATCGTTCTCGTATATTATTATAAAAAATATCCGAATCCTACGCTGAAAGGCTCCATTTATGCTTTAATCATCTCTTTTGTCATGGTTGCAATCATGATGTATGGCGTAATGCAGGGACTTGTTGAAGTATGCGGATGGTTTGAGGTACTATTTGTCAACACATTGAAAATGCCTTACAATTCAGGCGTATTTGCTTACGTAATAACGATCGCAGGCGTATTAATCTGGGCAATATGGGAAACGATGAGGCAGGACGTGAACAAAAAACACATGAAAATTGCATTTATTCTGTCGGTAACGCTTCTCGGGATACCTTTCATCGGAGACGGATATTTTCTTGGCGCAGTGATAATTATCGCTCTGACCATTTTTATGTTTTGGCACAAAAATATCAATATCAAGGCCCTGAATACGATTCTTATTTCATTAATGGTCATTGTAATCGGATATTCCACTTTTGCATTAATACTTGTCCGCGCAACCGCAGACACTCCAATGAATCAAAATAATCCTCGCGATATTTTTACTCTCCGCACATATCTTGCCCGCGAACAATACGGAGACACGCCTCTATTGTATGGACGCACCTATGTTTCCGAAGTAAAACGTGAAAATAAAGGAGGTTTTTCCGTGCCTGTAATGAAAAAAGGAGCGCCGGCCTGGTCGCGCATTATTAAAAATAATCCGGAGGAAAAAGATCGTTACGAAATAACATCGTATAACGAAAGACCGGTATATATCGAAGAAACATGTATGCTCTTTCCGCGTATGCACAGTTCTATCGATCAAAATCATATAGCGGCATATAAAGAATGGGGAAGAGTTACAGGAACGCCGGTGAAGATTAACGTCGGTAATGAAACAAAAACAGTAATGAGACCTACTTTTACTGAAAACCTGCGGTTCTTTTTTGATTATCAGCTCAATTTCATGTACTGGCGCTACTTTATGTGGAATTTTTCCGGTCGTCAGAACGATCTGCAGGGGTATGGCAACATTATGCACGGGAACTGGATTACCGGAATAAAATTCGTCGATGAACTACATGTCGGACCACAGGATAATATGCCATTCGATATTGCGCACAACAAGGGGCATAACGTATTTTACATGCTCCCGCTCTTACTTGGAATCATTGGAATTCTTTATCAGGTGTTAAAAAAAGGAGAACAAGGTATCCAAAGTTTCTGGATTACATTCTTCTTGTTTTTCATGACCGGAATTGCCATTGTATTATACCTGAACCAGCACCCTTATCAGCCGCGTGAACGCGATTATGCATACGCCGGATCGTTCTATGCGTTCTGTATATGGATTGGTATCGGAGTTGCAGGCGTCGCCAGGCTTCTTGAGAAAGCCAAATTACCGCCTGTAGCGGCAAGCGCTGTAGCGACGCTTATCTGTCTTTTTATACCGCTTCAGATGGCGTCGCAGACATGGGATGATCACGATCGTTCAGGACGTTATGTAGCGCGTGACTTCGGACGAAATTACCTTGAATCATGTGAACCGAACGCAATCATCTTTACGCATGGCGACAACGATACGTTTCCGCTATGGTATGTTCAGGAAGTAGAAGGCATACGTACCGATGTACGCGTATGTAACACCAGCTACCTGCAAACAGACTGGTATATTAACCAGATGAAACGACAGGCCTACAATTCGAGTCCGCTACCTATCTCATGGGAACACAAAGATTACGTACAGGGCAAACGCGACATGATCTATATATCTCCCCAAACAGATCAACCAATAAACCTCGGCGCCGCTCTTAACTTCGTGAAAAGCGATGATCCGAAGCGCCGGATCTCATATGGAAACAATATGATAGACTATCTGCCGTCCACAAACCTGGTACTCAAGATAGATTCCGCAAATATTGTAAGAAATCATACGGTAAATCCCGAATACGAACCCTATATTGTAGACCAGATCAATATCGATCTCGGAGACAGGGGCGCTATATCCAAGGTTGATGCGATAAGCTTGGACATGCTTCATACGAATAACTGGGAACGGCCTGTTTACTATGCTGTAACAGTACCCGGCAATATTTATAATTTTATAGGAGATTATATGCAAAAGACCGGTCTGGCATTCCAAATCGTCCCCCTGAAAACAAAAGATACAGTCATGGGAATCAATACAAAAAAAATGTATGATAATGTCATGAATAAATTCAAATGGGGAGGAGTAGATAAGCCCGGCATTTATCTTGAAGAAACTACGATGAAAATGTGTAAATCACAGCGTTCTGTTATTTTTGCCGATCTTGCAAGCGCTCTCATGAACGAAGGCAAACGCGACAGCGCTATACAGGTTCTTGACAAATGCGTCGAAGTATTTCCGGAAGAAAATGTCCCTTACGATTTCAGCGCTTATTCCATTGCAACCCTCTATTTTGCATTAGGAGAAACTGAAAAAGCCAAAAAAATCGCCTCAAGCATTATCGATAAAAGCATGGAAAATGTAGACTGGATGTTGCGTCTTAAACCTTCACAGAGAGAAACTGTGATGCCTCTGCTGAATGATAATCTGGCCTTATTAAGAAACTTGTTAAATATAAGCTATCAATACGACAAAGAATTTGTCCAGGCATACATGGAGCAATATAACCGCTATTTTAATCAATATCAGCCTGTTCAAAAGAGACAATAAAAAATGCTAATAGAACAGCCCCCCCGGATTTACCGATGGTTATTTCCGGGGACTCTTTGGCGAATACCGTCGCCAAAGGGAAAACCCAAAAACGTATATCTCACTTTCGATGACGGTCCGATTCCGGAAATGACGCCGTGGATACTTGAGGTTCTTGATAAATACAAAATAAAGGCTACATTTTTTTGTGTCGGGGAAAATGTCCGTAAATATCCGGAGTTATATAATATGCTGTTGGAACGTGGTCATCGTGCAGGAAACCACACCTTTAACCATATACAGGGAATTCGATTCCGGTCAAAAAATTACATCCGGAATATTGCAGAAGCGACTAAATATATCGATAGCGACCTGTTTCGTCCACCACACGGACATATGCGTTTCCCACAGGTATTACGACTGCGAAAATTATTCCGGATTATTATGTGGGACGTCGTTACGCGCGACTATAGCCCTCATATGACAGCCAAAGGGGTACTCAATAATGTAAAAAGATACGCGCGCAATGGTTCGATCATCGTATTTCACGACTCGCTCAAAGCCATCGGCCGCATAGAAGAAGCGCTTCCCAAGGCCATAGAATGGCTTAGGAAAGAAGGCTACCAGTTCAAAATCTTTGATTAAATTTAGCCCGCAACTACTTCCTGAACTTTATAAACAACTTCCATCCATATCCAGTAACGCAAAGCTTTACCCATAAACATAGGGATGGCAACCATCCATACATTTGCCCGCATGAAACCAAGCGCTACTGCAATAAAATCGCCTATACCGGGCAAAAAGACAAAAAAACCCACCCATGAACCCTTATCTTTTACCCAGTTTTGGACGCGCTCCAGTTTGCTTATATCAAGTCGCAGGTATTTTCTGATCCATTCTATTTTGCCCATCTTCCCCAGCCAATAACAGGTCATGCCGCCAAGACAATTACCTGCTGTAGCAGCAATCATGCATGGCCAATAGGATGCTCCGCCTATAAGAACCCCCGTAAGTACGACTTCCGAACTGAACGGCAATATCGTTGCGGCAAGAAAAGACGCAATAAATACGCCAATATAACCATACTCTATTAAAAATTCCATACCTGCATGATAAAAGAAACAGCACAAAGCACAAGCGCTAAATAATACAGAATAAACCGGAAACGATTACGCATGCTTTCAAAAAAATATGCGATAGAGACAGAACCGGAAAGATATAATATGGCAAAAAAGGAATCTGCGAAATTACCATATAAGAATATAAAAATCAAAGACCATACAGACATATTCAACAGAAAAGAATGCATCTGACGTACGCGCACGCTATTATTAAATGCATTCATTTTGATATGAAACAGCGCCGCCATCAGCAGTAATACAACGCCGATAAAACTGATCTGATAATACTGAAACGACGTCGCAATGGAAAAAAGATCAAAATCCGCCAAAGAAGAATACAAAGATTTAAACATTGAAAAATCATGTTTCCATACGCACCAGGCTAATACAAACCAATAGATTATCAGCAATCCGACAAGAGAAGCCATAAAACTCCTGAAACTCAACGAACGAAACTGGTACATCCCTATCCATAATAACGGAACAAACCACAATACCTGCGGCATAAATAAACCGGCAGTTCCGATCAATACTCCTGCATTAAACATCTTTCCTGTAGCCTCCGGTAACTGATAAGAATTAAATAATTCATAGACCACAAAAACAAGGCACAAAATAACGACAGAGACCTCCCTGAACGGTAATAATCCCGCATTTGTGCTCATTAATAATATAAAAAGTATAAACGGCAAACGCGTTCTCTCACGAATAAGCATTTCTATATCGCTTATCCGTTGCATAATAAAAGCCGTTAAAGCCAACAGTAATAATCCTGTGACATACAGGACAATTCGATGGTTCAGCAATTTGCACAATACTTCCCAAAATGAAACGACAGCGCTGCCGACCGTTAACGGGAAACCAATGGAATAAATATATCCCGTACTCCAACATAACAGACAAACCGTAAAAGTCATTAACATAGACGGCCAATCCAATAATGTTCTTATCCGTTTATCTGTACTGCGATAATGCCTCATAAGGAGTTTCAATTACAACGGCTAGCTCTGAATCCGACAATAATAAAAAGAATGTTTTACCATATCCGGATCATACGTCAAATCCGATATCACGACGGAAATATTTTTTATCGAACCGTATTGTTTCTGCTCCGGCAAACGATTTTGACAAGGCTTCTTCTTTCGTTGCGCCATAAGAACTGACTGCTATAACACGCCCGCCGGCCGTCACAATCTTTCCATCTTTTACGGCAGTGCCCGCATGAAAAACGACGCTTCCGGGGAATCTGTTTCCAAGGCCGCTGATTTCCTTTCCTTTCTCGTAATCTTCAGGATAACCGCCGCTTACAAGCATAACCGTAGCAGCTGTACACGGGTTTTCTTGCAATTCTCTTTCAGCAAGATTCCCCTGAGCCACACCTTCCAGCAATTCTACCAGGTCGCTCCGGATGCGCAGCATTACAACTTCAGTCTCAGGATCGCCCATACGACAATTATATTCGATAACCATCGGATCCCCTCCGACGTTAATAAGGCCAAGAAATATAAACCCTTTATAATCTATCCCTTCTTCTTTTAATCCTTTTACAGTCGGGCGAATAATACGCTCGTCCACCTTTTGCATAAACATTTCATCTGCAAAAGGAACAGGTGAAACAGCGCCCATACCTCCGGTATTCAAGCCGGTATTCCCTTCTCCGATGCGCTTGTAGTCTTTTGCGACCGGCAAAACTTTATAATCAGTTCCATCCGTTACTACAAAAACCGAACATTCTACTCCATCCAGAAATTCTTCTATCACAACCTTACGACTCGCCTCGCCGAACATACCCTGCAGCATATTATTCAGCTCATTAACGGCGTCTTCGAGAGAATCTATGATAAGAACGCCCTTTCCCGCCGCCAAACCATCAGCTTTCAATACGTATGGAGCTTTCAATGTATTAAGAAAAGCAATACCTTCATCCTGTTGTCCGGCCGTAAAACTCCTGTATCGCGCAGTCGGAATATGATGGCGCGTCATAAAGGCTTTTGCAAAATCTTTACTCCCCTCAAGACGCGCGCCGGACTGACTGGGACCTATAACAGAAATACCGTTCAACTCCGTATCTGCTTTAAAAAAATCATAAATGCCTTTTACCAACGGATCTTCAGGACCGACAACAATCATGCCGATCTCGTTTCTCAACGAAAAATCCTTGATTTTTGAAAAATCATCTACTTTTATATCTACATTTACTCCTACTGCCGACATACCCGCATTACCGGGCGCAATATATAATTTGTCAACTTTCGGGCTCTGAGCGATTTTCCAGGCCAATGCATGTTCGCGCCCCCCTGATCCTAATAACAGTATATTCATTGTTTTGTTTTATTTATAGTTTACAGATTATCATCAAAATACCTTGTTATTTTTTCATAAAGATGCGGACGGTCTTTTCCTGCTACATTATGAGGATGCCCGGGATAAACGAAATAATCGGGAAAGACGCCGGCGTCCACGCAAGCCTTAATAAATAACAGACTATGTTGCCATACAACAACAGGGTCCACATCGCCATGAATAAGTAACAAACGTCCTTCCAAATCGCCGGCTTTATTTAACAAATTAGACTTTTTATACCCTTCCGGATTTTCTTCGGGATGGTCCATATAACGTTCTCCATACATAATCTCATAACGATGCCAGTCAATGACAGGGCCTCCCGCAACTCCGACTTTAAACGCATCCGGATGCGTCAACATCAGATTGACGGTCATAAACCCTCCATAACTCCAGCCATGCACGCCTATGCGTTCAGCGTCGACGTATGGTAAAGATTTAAGGAATCCGACTCCTTCCATCTGGTCGGCCATTTCTGCTTCTCCAAGATTCCGGTGGACGACGCTTTCAAACTCAAACCCGCGATTTGCAGAACCACGTCCGTCAATCGTAAACATTACATATCCCCGACGGGCCATATAGATATCCCAACCTCCGGCGCCATTCATCCAGCCTCCGGTAACAAGTTGTGCATGAGGGCCTCCATAAACATAAATAATAGTCGGATATTTCTTCGTTTCATCCATCTCCGGAGGAGTCGTCAAACGATAATACAATTTTGTTCTTCCGTCCGCCGCTGTAAGCGTACCAACAGTTATGCCGGGCATATCATATCTTTCAAACGGATTTTTTGCCGATAACAGCGACTTTACTTCGCGACCGTCTTTCAGGTTTACAATATCCACATCACGCGATATCACAGGAGAAGATACGCGGTCAATCATATCAGAAGCAGGAGCATTGATACTGACGTCATGAACCCCCGTCTTTGTATTCATGCATGTACGCTTTCCGGTTTTCATCTCCAATTTCCACAGATAGATTTCAAGCGGGCAGCCTTCTTCCGTCGAACTGACGTCGCGTGGAGCAGTCGCCGTAAAAAACAGGTTCCGGCCTTTTTCATCAAAACCAAGCGCCTCCTTCACAAGCCAGGCGCCTCTCGTCAGTTGCCGCAACATTTTTCCATCGGTATGATAAAGATAAAGATGATTATATCCGTCACGCTGACTCTGCCAGATAAACTGTTCCGGATTATCAGGCAGAAACAGTACCGCCTCCTGTGGCTCCACATAACGTTCATCTATTTCCGTAAACAATTCCGCCTCGCGCGCTCCTGTTTCCGCATTATAACGGACTAACCTGCAGGTATCCTGTCCACGGTTCAGTTCGGCGATATAAATACTCTTATCATCAGGACTCCACGCGATATTCGTCAGATATTTTTCTCTCGGAAAACCCGTTTTAAGCCATACAGTCCGTTTATCTGACAAACGGTAAACGCCGACAGTTACTTCGTGACTTTTCATTCCTGCCATCGGATATTTAAAAGGCTCGGCTTTAGCAACGCGCTCCCTCACATTTACAATCGGATAATCTGTCACCATACGCTCGTCCATGCGATAAAAAGCCAACGCGCCACCTTTTGGCGACCAGAATAATCCTTTATTTATTCCAAATTCATTCTGATGAACCGAGGCGCCGCAAACGACGCCTTCGTCTGTTTCCTTCGTTACTGTCTCCGTATTCCCATCAGGCGTAATAATAAAAACGTTATTTGCTTTCGTAAATGCGATATTCCCGTTTGCCTTATCATACTCCCATCTGCTTCCGGCTTTATCTAATGCATATTTCGCCACAATCCGGTTCGTAGACAAATCGTAGTGTATACGATTATTCTCATAGTGAAATGCAAGTTCCGGTTTTCTTTTATCCGGCACAAAAAATCCGGGCATTGAGCCGATCGTCGGAAGTCCGGCCGACGCCAGCGTTTCATTCAACTGATCTCGAGTAAAGGCTACCCGCTCCTCTTTATCTGCAGGAAGCGCCGCAAGCAAGCTATCGCCTTTCACATAAATATACATATCGCCACACCATTGCAACTGCTTCAGGGATTGCGGCACAAAACGGTGATTATTCTTTCCTCCCGAAATAAGTTCCTGGAAACTCAGCTCCTTTTCCTGTGATGTTGCAGCTATTGAAATTATCACGGCCATGACCCATAAAACGCCTCTAATCTTCATATTTCCTGTCTTTAAAAGATTTCCGATTTCTGTCGAAATACTTATCAGCTTTTTTAAATGGCTTACGGTCGCGATCAAACGATTTACGACTGCCCTCAAACGATTTTTTCTCTTTATCGAATGGCCTATGCTCCTTATCGAACGGTTTGCGATCTTTGTTAAAAGGTTTTTTATCTCCGAACGACGAACGTCCTCCTCCGGGCGAACGGTCTTTCCGCTCGTAAGGCTTACGATCTTTTCCGGCTAATCTTTCTTCCGCAAACTTTTTATTTCTAAACGACGCGTTTTCATCCCTATTTCGTCCAAATCCTCCGGGACGCTCATTGCGTCTTTCACGACCGCCATTGCGAACTCCACGCTTTTCAAAGCCCTCTTTGCTATCGGCGCGTCCTTCGCGGCTACCGCCTGAGCGTTCGCCTCGTCTGCCGGCGGAATCACGATCCTTTCCGCCAGGCCAACTTCGCAAACCATCGCCTTCGCTTTGACGATCACCCCTGACGCCTCGCCGTTCGCCATTTTCACTCCGCTTAGGGTTCCTGTCGCCTCCGCCCTCTTTCTGTTCTTTTTTATAATCCTTGTTCTTTCCTTCGAACAGTTCATAGCAACGATATTCACATTCCAGATCGCCGTTCATCAGCTTCATTCTCTCCTTCGGACGCAAGCCGATTTTATCGAAACACTCATCCTTATAGCTTAATATCCAGGCATTATATCCTGAGAAAACATGCTTCAGGCGCTCGCCTATCATGCCGTACAATTCCAAAATATCATTTGCGGAAATACGTTCTCCATAAGGAGGATTCATTACCGAAATACCCGGTTCAGGCGCTTCGGTATATTGCTGAAATGGCATGATTTTTAATTCGATATATTTCGAAAGACCAGCGCTACGCACATTTTGCCGCGCTTTCTCTATCGCTAATGGAGATATATCGGAACCATAACATTTATATTGAAATTCACGTTCCGCCGATTCGTCATTGTAAATCTCATCAAACAGATCGCGGTCAAAGTCCGGCCATCGTTCGAAAGCGTACTCCTTCCGATAAACGCCGGGAGCAATATTCAAGGCGATCATAGTCGCCTCGATAAGCAGTGTCCCGGAACCGCACATCGGATCGATAAAGTTTGATTCGCCGCGCCATCCCGTTTTAAGAATCATTCCGGCCGCAAGCGCTTCATTCAGCGGCGCGTCAACCTGAGCTACGCGATAACCACGCTTATGCAGGCTTTCACCCGAGCTATCGAGTGAAACGGTACATTCGTTATGAGAAATATGGATATTGATATAAACATCCGGATTATTGACCCTTACAGAAGGACGCTTCTCATATTTATCGTTAAAATGATCGACAATGGCATCTTTCGTGCGGTAAGCAACAAACTTCGAATGATTAAAAATCTCAGAATAAACAACCGCATCCACGGCGAACGTTTTATCAGGAGAAAGATATTTTTCCCAATCGATACTCTTCACCTCCTGATAAACAACATCCGCATGATTTGCCTTAAATACAGCCACCGGCTTTAGTATTCTTAACGCCGTACGACAATAAAAATTCGCTTTATACAGTATCGCCTTATCACCTGTAAACGAAACCATTCGCCTACCCGCCTCGACATCGCCCGCGCCAATCGTATTGAGTTCCTCCGCCAAAACATCCTCCAATCCATAGAGGGTTTTGGCCACCATTCCAAAATATTCTTCTTTCATACAGATAACTAAGGAGCGACTACAACCCGGAAATCGGTTATAGCCGGAAGAGATTTACCGTTGCTCCAATCTAAATAGAATTTTATCGTCCCCGAATCGAAATCATAATTATATCCTTCCAACCAGGTGTTATCTCCTGCCGTATACTGAACCCAATAAGGCAATGGAGCCTGAACATTTTCATCCGGGAACGGATAGATATAAACATTCACCATTCCTTTGGCGTAGGCTTCATCACGAATATCAATCTTCGCAATATATTCATAATAAGAGACATATTTACCGGTTCCCGTATGTATCCAGTTATTTGCATATACTCTGAAATTTTCCACAAAAAACGACATTTCTCCATCTCGTCCATCAACTCCATCTCGTCCGGCAGGGCCTTCACAGGAAGCGAATAGCATAATCGCCGCCGACAATAAAAATAAAATTCTCTTCATTTTTTTCTCTGATTTATAACATTTCGTGCAAAGATAGCGCAAGCCGAGAGAAATGCAAAACAAATTTATTTGTTTTCATTGCCGAGGCGCCGCCTATCTTCATTTTTTCTTGAATAAAGATAGCGCAAGCCGAGAGAAATGCAAAACAAATTTATTTGTTTTCATTGCCGAGGCGCCGCTCAACGTGTACTTGACAGAATCCAAAAACAACTTAATAGCGTAGCGTGAGGCGGTCTTCCAAAAAAAACACTACATTTGCACATGGTTTCACTTACGGCATAAATAAACAGATATGGAAAAAAGTAATTACATCCGTTTTGACTGGGCTATAAAGCGCCTGTTAAGGCAGAAAGCCAACTTTGTAGTCCTGGAAGGCTTCCTGTCATC
>JAIROL010000119.1 GCA_031257565.1 Tannerella sp.
AAGTGCGACGGCGAGTGGCTGGATATTGTCCCCTGTTATGAAGAAAACAGTCAATAAAAAGCAAAAAAAATGAAACAGCAACCGATACAGTCGCTTTGGATGGGCGCCGCCCTGTCGCCTGCAGGGTTTGACGCCTATTACAATCGCGGGTGCATGGGCGAGGTTGCCGATATACTTGATGAGACTTACGGATATATTTTGCAATATGCAAAACTAAATATAGATGTGGGCAATACTCCGGAAGCCTACAAGCAATATCTCGGAAAATCGTTGCTTTATATTGATACCTCCTTTCGTACGCCCATGAACCGTGCACGGACGGAAGCTTTTCTTTCCGGATGCTGCGTGATTCAGGTGGAAGGCGCTCACGATTTGCAATACTGGGCAAAAGCGGGGGAAAACATTGTACTTGTCCCTGATAATCCTGAAGAAATAGCCCGCGTGATTGCCGAATTTCTGCATGACGGATACCTGAGAGCGATAGCCATCGGACAAAAAGGCAGGGAGACGGCTTTACGCGAATTTAATTATGCACGTTACAGGAATGACTGGATGAACTTACTGGAACAGGTAACAACACATAAACGAAGATAATATGGGATCTATTGAAAACACGGGTATGATACCATGGATGTATTCATACGACAGGGAAAGGTCGGTCGGCTCAAGTTATTTGAGGGTCATCCAACTCACAAAAAACCATCCCGAATTTGAACAGTATGCGCACGGTAAAAGGTATGACAATCTTATTTTTCAGCAATTTTGCCGGGAAGAAATGATGCGTCGGTTTACCGGTCCCAAAATACTGGATATATGCGACCCTAACTGGCTGCAGTATGATATGGAGATTGTGCAAACAGGCAGTCTCGTTCATGCGTTTACCTGCTCGAGCGAAGGATTGACACGGCTGATAAAACCGTATTTTCCGGACAAAATTGTGGAACACGTTCCCGATCGCCTGGATCTGAATACGTTTCCGCCACCGCGGGAGCCGCATCAGGGGAAAGCGCTGAAAGCCGTATGGTTCGGATACATACACAACGCTTATGAAACTCTTCCGCAACTGTTGCCGGCGCTCAAAGAAACAGCTTTACAACTACGCATTATTGCCAATTTGCCCTATTGCGAAGAAGACGGCATTTCAGAATGGAATCCCGAATTTATCTATTACGATCGCGCAACGGTTTACGAGCGAATCAGGGAAGCCGATATTTTGCTCAATCCCCGTTCGGACAGGGCATTTTTCCGCTACAAGTCAAACAACAAGTCGCTGGTTGGGTGGCGGCTGGGATTGCCGGTGGCCGTAACCGGCGAAGATGTGGCGCGTTTAATGAATCCCGACGAACGAAACAGGGAAGTTAGCGCTATGCAACCCGTTGTAGAACGGGAATATCATATCGGCAGGTCGGCGGAACAATACCGTGACATTATATATCGTATCAGACAACAATATTTTTAATCAAATCATAAAATGGGGAAAAAAATTAGCCTGTTCCTGACTGTTCCTGACTGGGGCAGGTTGCGTTGCGCAATAGCAGGGCTCACCGGCAAAATCATGCGTTCAGGCATAAATCTTAGCGATTTTATGCTGCGTACATATATAATAAATAGTAATCAAATAGACGGTTTGAGCGTTTTTTTGTGATTTTTTAAGGATGCAATGCTTACTATTTCACGCATTTTTCGTATTTTTGCGCGTTTCTTGTAATAAAAAAATGTACGCATGAATAATTTTGAACTTGGATTATTATTAATGGCGGTTGGTATGGCAACAGTGTTTGCTATATTGTTGCTGGTAATAGGATTCGGAAAAGGTCTTATCCTGTTAGTAAATAAATATGCTCCGGAAGAGATCACGATAAAAACATCTCGTCGCGTAGCTGTCGCAGAAGACGGCGCTTTGCCGCGATCGACTGCTGCAGCGATAGTTTCAGCTGTTAGCGTTCTTACCGGCGGTCAGGGTAAAGTAACGAAAATTGAAAAAAAATAATAAACACAATCTTTGGATTTTATAAAACAGTAACATGAGTAGAGAAATAAAATTTTGCCTTGTCTTTCGTGATATGTGGCAGTCGGCAGGAAAGTATGTGCCACGTGTGGACCAGTTGGCGCAAATAGCCCCCGCTATAATTGAAATGGGCTGCTTTGCCCGGGTGGAAACAAATGGCGGCGGGTTTGAACAGGTAAATCTTCTTTTTGGCGAAAATCCGAATAAGGCCGTTCGCGAATGGACTAAGCCATTTCATGAAGCAGGTATTCAGACTCAGATGCTTGACCGGGCGCTGAATGGACTTCGTATGAGTCCTGTTCCTGCGGATGTGCGTCAGCTTTTTTATCAGGTGAAAAAAGTGCAGGGTACGGATATCGCACGTACATTCTGCGGTCTTAATGATGTACGCAATATCAAACCTTCAATAAAATATGCTCACGATGCGGGAATGATTTCCCAATGTGCGCTTAGTATAACACATTCGCCGATTCATACGGTTGAATATTATACAAAAATGGCTTTAGAGCTGATAGACGATGGAGCGGATGAAATTTGTATCAAGGATATGGCCGGAATAGGCAGGCCGCGTTCGCTCGGAAAAATTGTTGCCAACATTAAAAAGGCGTATCCTGAGATAATGGTACAATATCATGGTCATGCCGGCCCGGGTTTCAGCGTCGCTACGATATTGGAAGTATGCGACGCCGGATGCGATTATATTGACGTCGGAATGGATCCCTTGTCGTGGGGTACGGGACATGCGGATTTACTGACGATTCAGGCGGCGCTTAAAGACGCCGGTTTTAGCGTTCCGGAAGTTAACATGGAAGCTTATATGAGAGTACGCAGTATGATTCAGGATTTTATGGATGATTTTCTGGGATTGTATATCAGTCCGAAAAACCGTCTGATGAACTCTCTTTTGATTGCTCCCGGATTGCCCGGCGGAATGATGGGGAGTCTGATGGCGGATATGGAATCTAATCTGGCGACGATTAATAAAAGCAGAGAAAAGAAAAAAGAACCTCTTCTTTCTCAGGATGATCTGTTGATAAAACTCTTTGACGAGGTAGCATATGTATGGCCGCGCGTAGGATATCCCCCGCTGGTGACGCCTTTTAGTCAGTATGTGAAAAATCTTGCGATGATGAATGTGATGCAGATGCTTAAGGGAAAAGAGCGCTGGAGTATGATTGCGGATGATATATGGGATATGATTTTGGGAAGAGCAGGTCGTCTTCCGGGCGAGCTGGCTCCCGAAATTATCGAGAAAGCGAAAGCCGAAGGGCGTGAGTTTTTTGATGGGAATCCTCAGGATAATTATCCTGACGCTCTTGATAAATATCGTAAGTTGATGAATGAAAAGCATTGGGAAGTTGGAGAGGATGACGAAGAACTGTTTGAATATGCTATGCATCCTGCGCAGTATGAAGCATATCGTTCCGGAAAGGCAAAGGTTGAATTTGTTGCCGATATAGCTAAGCGTAAAGAAGAAAAAAACAGACGTATTCCGGTTGCAAAAGACGGAAGCGCGCCTGAACAGGCGACAGGAACGCGCTCGCTCCCGACTACGCCCCAGATACTTCATGTCGATGTGGACGGACAGTCTTATCGTGTGACGGTTGCTTTTGGCGATACGAAAGCCGTTCCTTCGCCGGTCTCGTCGGCGCCGTCGTCAGATTCGGCGCCGTCGTCGGCGCCTGTCGCGGGCGATGGCCGGGAGTTGTTATCTCCGCTTGAAGGTAAGTTCTTCCTTGTAAAAGGCGCTTCCGATATTCCGGTCAAAGTTGGGGATACGGTGAAAAAAGATCAGACGGTATGCTATGTTGAAGCGATGAAAACATATAATGCGGTAAGCGCGGAAAATGATGGCGTCATCACCTCGATCTTTTTCAATCCGGGAGATACGGTATCCGAAGATGATGTTCTGATGACGATTAAATGATGTTTTGATGGATAATCTATTTCAAAAAATATATGAAATGACGGCGTTCGGTAATATTATTGAACAGCCGCAGTTTTTGATCATGTACGCCATTGCTTTTGTGTTGCTTTATCTGGGTATAAAAAAGGGCTATGAACCGTTATTGCTTGTTCCGATTGCATTTGGTGTTTTACTTGCAAATTTTCCCGGCGGTAATATGGGTATTATCCAGGCCGATGAATCAGGTTTGATCACTTTTGTAAATAGCGCCGGCGTAGAGGTCGGCAAAGATATATGGAAGATGCCTTTGCATGATATTGCGCACGAATTGGGCCTGATGAATTTTTTATATTACATGCTGATTAAAACCGGCTTTCTTCCTCCTGTCATATTTATGGGAGTGGGGGCTTTGACGGATTTTGGTCCGATGCTTCGCAATTTGCGCCTTTCTATTTTCGGCGCTGCGGCGCAAATGGGTATTTTTGCCGTTTTGCTGGTTGCCATACTGATGGGCTTTACTCCAAGAGAAGCCGCATCACTGGGTATTATTGGCGGAGCAGATGGTCCTACCGCTATTTTTACTACCATTAAGCTGGCTCCACATCTGTTGGGGCCGATTGCTATTGCCGCATATTCTTATATGGCTCTGGTACCTGTTATTATACCGTTGGTAGTGAGGTTAACATGTACGAAAAAGGAGCTTTCCATCAATATGAAAGAAGAGGAGAAAAAAGCGTCCAAGCCTGTGGAGATAAGGAATTTGCGCGTGTTGAAAATCGTATTTCCAATAGCTGTGACTACGCTTGTAGCGATCTTTGTGCCAACGGCTGTTCCGTTGATTGGTATGTTAATGTTTGGAAATCTGATCAAGGAAATCGGAAGCGATACATCACGCTTGTATGACGCCGCATCAAACAGTATAATGAATACGGCAACCATATTTTTAGGTTTGTGCGTGGGCGCTACCATGACATGCGATTCATTCCTCAATTGGACTACAATCGGTATAATTGCGGGAGGCTTTCTTGCTTTTGCATTGTCTATCGCTTCCGGTATATGCATGGTAAAGATATGGAATCTGTTGTCCAAAAGAAAAATTAATCCGCTTATCGGAGCTACGGGGTTAAGCGCTGTTCCTATGGCTTCGCGTGTTGCAAATGAGATAGCGCTGAAGTATGATTCAAAAAATCATGTGTTACAGTATTGTATGTCAAGCAATATCTCCGGCGTGATAGGTTCTGCCGTTGCTGCCGGTATATTGATTTCATTTCTCGGATAGGATATAACGTTCTGTAAATTAGCTGAATTCGCGAATGTGCCCATCACATTCGCGAATTTTTCTTTATTTTTTTTTGGAAAAGCCGAAAATTACCCTTTATTTTGTATCTTTTACAGGGGGAATTCCCTGCATGATTATTAATAGTTATAAGGTTATGATGGACACTCAGGACACGAATTTACCTAAAGAAGAAAAAAGATTAACCGAGGAAACAGGTAAATTGGAAGAATCTCAGGCGCCGGAAGTTAATCCGGTAGAAACAGCATCGGAAGCGGATATTAAGGTAGAAGAACCTGTAGTAGAAGAAAGCGCGGAGCAGTCGCAATCGGAAGAAGTTTCTGAAGATGATGCGGTTGCGCCTCTTGATGTTGCAGCGTTGGCAGCAATAACAAAGCCCGAACTTTTGGAACGTTTAAAACAGATGGTTGCGGAACCGGATAGATATGCGCGTAGCGAGGTTGATATGCTTAAGCAGGCATATTACAAAATACATCATGCCGAGATCGAAGCAAAGAAAAAAGAGTTTCTTGAGGGAGGAGGAGAAGAAATAAATTTTGTAACGCCGGAAGATGAAACGGAAATGCAGATGAAATCTCTTATAGCCGGATATAAGGAGAAGCGCGCATCAATTGCAGCCGATGAAGAACGGCAAAAAGAAGCGAATTTGGTCCTGAAGCAGCATCTTATAGAGCGGCTTAAAGTGTTGACGGAAAGTCAGGATGATTTTAATAAACGTTATAACGAGTTTCGTGATATACAGCGTAAATGGAAAGAAATAAAACTGATACCCCAGGAATACTCGAAGGAATTGTGGCGTAGTTATCAGCTTTATAATGAGCGCTTTTATGATATAGTGAAAATGAATCATCAATTCCGGGATTATGATTTTAAAAAAAATCTGGAAATGAAAACAGCTTTGTGTGAAACGGTTGAACGTCTGTCAGGCGAACCGGATGTGATTTCTGCTTTTCATCAACTACAAAAACTTCATCAACAATGGCGTGAAATCGGCCCTGTATCAAAGGAATTTCGCGAATCCGTATGGGAGCGTTTTAAAGAAGCGTCGACGGTTATCAATAAAAAGCATCAGACTCATTTTGAGTATCTGAAGGGGCAGGAAGAAAAAAATCTTGAAGAAAAAACAGCTATATGCGAAGAAATAGAGGCGATTGATTTTGGCGCTCTTAAGACGATGAAGGATTGGGAGAAAAAGACCGAAGATGTGAAGGCTTTGCAGGCAAAATGGCGGACTATCGGTTTTGCTACAAAGAAACAAAATGTAAAAATATTCGAACGCTTCCGTGCTGCCTGCGACAATTATTTCAATAAGAAGAGCGAATTTTATAAATCCATCAAACAGGAGATGGATAAAAATCTTGAATTGAAGAAAGCCCTTGTTGAAAAAGCGGAGTCGATGAGGGATAGCGCCGATTGGAAAGAAACTACAAAAGCTTTTGTGGAAATACAAAATGAATGGAAAAAAATAGGACCTGTAGCGCGTAAATATTCGGAATCGATATGGAAACAATTTATTGCAGCCTGTGATTATTTTTTTGAGCAGAAAAACAAAGAGGTATCTTCACAAAAAACCGGAGAATATGAAAATCTGGAGGCAAAAAAAGCGCTGGTAGAAAAAATAAATGCGATTGACGAGCGTTTGGCCGACGACGAAGCTCTTACTGTATTACGCGGTTATATATCGGAATGGAATAAGATAGGATTTGTACCGTTCAGGGAAAAGGATAAGCTGTATAAATCTTTTCGGGAAGCGACAGATAAACAATTTGACAGATTGAAAGTGAATGACCGTGATCGTCGTGTACAGCAATTCCGCTCGAATCTGACAGAGTTAGCCGGAACAAGTAAAAATAAGTTATATAACGAGCGAGACAAACTGATGCGTATATACGAGCGGATGAAGAATGAACTTCAGACGTATGAGAATAATATAGGTTTCTTTAATATATCTTCAAAAGGGGGAGGCGGTCTTCTGAAAGAGATGGATCGTAAAATAGCGCGCCTGAAAGAAGATATGGAGGTTATTGTAAAGGAAATAGAAGCCATAGACGAAAATTTAGATTAATAAAACACATTATAGTATTTTTTGTTAATGCCACAATTGTATTTGTTTAACCCGGGACATGAGATGGAGATCTTGTGCGGAAAATCTCATTATACACCTCCCTACACAGTACAGAAAATGGTTGCTGATTTGGAGTTGTTGCCTGTTTGGTATGGAGGCGCGGGAAGTTTTACCCTTGTTAGAAATCAGAAAGCGTCACAATTTATGTCTTCTTTACCGAAAGACTTTCGCCATTCATTATCATCGCCGATGATCCTGAACCTGATGATGAAAGAGTTATACAGGCGAAAGAAGTTAGGAGAGAAGCCTAAGTTACCTCCTCTTACGGCAAGTATATGGGGCATATCTCCGCGTAGTATAGATGCATTTAAAGAATTGAAACAAGCCGGAATGAGTATTGAAATTCCGGAATGGAAAGAAGAATATATGCTTCTGACAAGGCGTCAGACTTCAGCCGAATGTCTGGAGCGTTTGCAAAAAAAAATGCCTATAACGCCGCCTCTGAAAATACCTGAATTTTTTTCGGATATAAAAGCGTTGGGAAAGTACATGGCAGAAAATATGCCGCCATACGTGGTAAAGACTCCCCTTTCTTCGTCCGGACGCGGGCTTTATTGGATTGAAGATGATATGCTGGACAGTCGTACTCTAAGTTGGCTTAACGGCGCATTGAAAAAGCAAGGAACCGTAAGTGTAGAACCTGCATTGAATCGGATTTTTGACTTTGCAGTAGAGTTCTTTTCCGATGGAAACGGCGATGTTACATATGCGGGTTTATCGATTTTTGAGACACAGCCTCAAGGACAGTTTGCAGGCTGCATGCTCGGCGCTCAGGAAATGCTTTTGCGACGCCTTAATGAATTTATCTTACCGGAGGATTATATGTTTCTGGTAGAACAGGTCCGCCTTGTTTTGAAAGAGGTAGTAGGCCATTCTTATTGCGGTTATATGGGGGTAGACATGTTTATCTATAAAACCGCAGAGGGTAATTACGCCGTACATCCGTTTGTCGAATTAAATCTTCGTTATACCATGGGACTTGTTGCAATGCAGTTGAGTCGGCGGTTTATACATCCGGAATCGCAAGGGATGTTGCGTACGGTATCTTATGTTTATAATGCTTATCGCGAGCATAAGCGTATGCAGACGGAAGCGCCATTGGTTCTGGAAGGATCTCTGATGCGTTCGGGATATCTTTCTCTTTGTCCGGTATATCCTGATACCCGTTATATGGCGATTATTGACGTGTTCGGATAATGTATTGATTGATGATAATTATGATAACAGATTTTGCAGCGATCGACTTTGAGACGGCGAATGGCGAACCAAGCAGCGTTTGTAGCGTTGGAGTGGTTATTGTGCGCGGCGGCATGATAACGGAACGCATCTACGAACTGATAAAGCCGGAACCGGAATGGTATGCTTACCGGAATACGCGCGTGCACGGTATGACGGAAAAGGATACGATGACCGCGCTGACATTTGACAGAGTGTGGCAGAAAATTGGGACACGGATAGAAGGTTTACCTTTGGCGGCCCATAACAGCCGGTTTGACGAACATTGTCTGAAATCTGTGTTTAAAGCGTATGGAATGACTTATCCTGATTATGAATTCCATTGTACATGTCGGGCGGCCGGAAAGGCTTTCGGCAAATCCGTATTGCCCAATCATCAGTTGCACACGGTTGCAGCTCACTGTGGGTATGACTTGAAAAATCATCATCACGCATTAGCCGACGCCGAAGCCTGCGCTATGATTGCATTACAGATATTGTAAATACAAATTGGTTGATGGATAGAATGAGTAAGGGAAACTTTTTCTGATTTTTTGCCGTTTCTAAAACAGGTACAGAAGTTTCATAACCACAACGAGCAGTACCATCGCTATCGGATAAGCGGTGGCGTAAGCAATCTGCGGAGCGTTTGATTTTGTGAGAGGCGAGATTGCAGCCAGTCCCGGCGTACTTGTCATGGCTCCGGCCAATCCTCCCAGCAGTGTCAACAGGTTTGTTTTGTAAACGCGTTTTGCCACGATTGTCATTACGATCATTGGGGTTAAAGTGATAGCTGCGCCGATTAAAAACAACATGTAGCCGTATTGCATAAATGTATCTACCAGCGTAGCCCCGGCGCTTGTTCCGACAACGGCAAGAAAGAATATCAATCCTAATTCTCTCAACAACACATTGGCAGAACCTGACATGGTCCATAATACAGGGCCGGTTTTGCCTAATTTACTCAATATAAGCGCGACAATCAATACGCCTCCGGTAAGTCCCAAGAACGTAAATTTTCCGATTATAACGCCAAGTACAATACCCAGTGTGATCGGAAGAATATCTGTGTCGGAAAGACGTTTGTCATCGTTTCCGAATAGTTGTTGTACTTGTTTCATGTTGCTGCTTGCAATGATCAGTTTGTCGCCGAAACGGATACGGGCATGCGGCGATGGAGTGATATCGATACCGCTTCGACGGATACGCGTAACAGTCGCATCTAATGAGGCTTGTAAGTTTAGTTCGGCCAGCGTTTTGTTTACGACCTCTTTGTTTGTAACCAAAACCCCCTGGACTTCATATTTTCCGGTAAGCGGAATTTCTTTATTTGTGATTTTTCCCAGCAGAAGCTGTACTTTTTCCAATGCCTCGTCCGTCCCTACAGCCCGAACGATATCGCCTGTATGCAGAATCGTATTCGGCGAAGGTGTGAAAGTTTCATCTCCATGCATTACACGTGAAATACTTGCCTTGGTTATCTGGCGGAAGTGAAGTTGAGACAGCGATTTTTCATTCAGGTTTATGTTCGTAATCACAAAATTTCCGGCATTTAAAACAGGATATTCGGCTGTGGATAATACATCCCATTCCTTTTCTTCTTTTTCAATGTTGGTATTCAGCATTTTCGGAAGTAAACGCAAGAATATAATAACCCCGATAACGCCGAAAGGATAGGCGATACCATACCCGATAGAAGATATATCTCCAAACTGGTCTGTCGCAGAGGCAAGCCCCGGCGTACTGGTTAGCGCTCCGGCAAGTAGTCCTGCCAAAATTCCCATTTCCAGATCGAAGATATAGTGGGCAGCTATAACTGTTACGCCGGCGGTAAGTATTAGTATTGCAGAGAGGGTTGCAAGTTTGATTCCGTGTTTTTTAAGCGCATCGAAGAATCCTGGTCCGGCCTGTATGCCAATCGTGAAAATGAACAGGACAAGTCCAATATCCTGAATAATTCTGGGAAGGGAGACGCCGAAGTGTCCGAATACAAGGGCTACGAAAATAACGGCGGAAACATCCAGTGAAACGCCTTTCACCTTAATTTTTCCAATGATATAAGAGATGGTGATGATCAGAAAAAGGGCAAAATAACCTTCTAATAAAAAAGACTGAACAATATTCATAATTTTAGGGCTTAAGAGCTTGTTAATAATCTGTTTATGGAAATTATCCGGTAAAGAACCGGAAGATTCCGTAAGACGGTACAAAGATCAAACTTAAATTTTAATTGACCAAATCGGGGCGGATAAAGTTTCAAAAAATGACTACCTTTACGGCGCATTAATAAACTGATTGAATGATGCGTGATATAAGCGCTTTTGAGATTATGTCGCCGGCTGGTTCGTATGAGTCGCTAATAGCTGCAATACAGGGTGGCGCGAACTCTATCTATTTCGGAATAGAGGGGTTGAATATGCGTTCCCGTTCTGCGAATAATTTTACAATGGATGATCTTCGCAGAATAGCTTCTATATGTAAGGATCATGATGTGAAAAGTTATCTGACGGTGAATACGGTTATCTATGGAGATGATTTGCCTCTTATGCGTGAGATTATAAATGCGGCGAAGGCTGCTGATGTTTCTGCTGTAATTGCGTCGGATGTGGCTGCCATGACTTATGCAAACAGCATCGGGCAGGAGGTACATCTTTCCACGCAACTGAATATTTCGAATGCGGAAGCCTTAAAATTTTATGCGCAGTTTGCCGATGTTGTAGTGCTTGCGCGTGAACTTAATCTTGAACAGGTGCGTTCGATATATGATGAAATAAGTTCACGGCAGATAAGAGGTCCGAAAGGAGAACTGATACGTATAGAAATGTTTTGCCATGGCGCGCTTTGTATGGCCGTTTCCGGAAAATGCTATCTGAGCCTGCATGAGATGAATGTATCGGCTAATCGTGGAGCGTGTACTCAGATTTGTCGTCGTGGCTATACTGTGAAAGACAAAGAGTCCGATATTGAACTTGATATTGATAATCAGTATATCATGTCTCCAAAAGATCTGAAAACCATCCATTTCATGAATAAAATGATGGACGCGGGAGTTCGTGTCTTTAAGATTGAAGGGCGTGCTCGTGGTCCGGAATATGTGCGTATTGTGACCGAGTGTTATAAGGAGGCGGTAAAAGCTTATTGCGACGGTTTTTTTTCGGAAGATCGTATTACTGTGTGGAATGAACGCCTGAAGTCTGTTTTCAACCGTGGATTCTGGGATGGTTATTATCTGGGGCGCCGACTTGGCGAATGGAGTAGTCGTTATGGTTCCAATAGCGCCAAACGGAAAGAGTATATAGCAAAAGGAATCAAATATTTTAATGATATAAAGGTCGCTGAATTTGAGATGGAAAGCGGTTCGCTCAAAGTGGGAGATGAAATTCTGATCACCGGCCCGACTACGGGCGCATTGTTCCAAATCGTAAAAGAGATACGGGTAGAACGAAAACCTGTCCCGGAAACGATAAAAGGAGAACGTTTCTCTATCAAAACCGACGAAAAAGTACGTCCCTCGGACAGCATGTATAAGATGACGCCTGTCGAAACCGCTCGGAATCGTTTTTAGTTCCCCCTCCGAAACATCTTTATTACGGTAAAAGTTTCTACTCGTAACAAACAGCTTATTTTTTATCCGAAAAATATCTCATGAATTGTGAGCGTTCGTACATCGAAGGATTTTCCGCGTTGGAGAAACTCAGCTTTCCCCGAAATTCGGATACGGATACGTATTTTGTTTCATTCATCCATTCTTCTATCCCTTTCAACATCTTCGGAATGATTTCCGTTCCGTTCTTATAAACCGTACTGCATATCTGCACAGTATGGGCGCCTGCCAATAAGCATTTTATAACGTCATTCCATTGATATACGCCGCAAGACGAGGCGATTGATATTGCCGGAACAAGGCCGGCAATAAGCGCGGTCCAACGGATGGTATCGCTTAGATCAGAGGGGCTGCTTAATACTTCTCCGGATATTACCCGCATTTTATAGACGTCTATATCAGGCCTGTAATACCGGTTGAATAAAACGATCCCTTGAGCTCCATGAAGATGTAGCTGGTTTGCCAGCCTCGGGATGTTGCTGAATCCTTTTCCTGTTTTTATAATAACAGGGATTGTAACGTGTTTTTTAACTTTCTCCAGAATGGAGATATACAGGTCAAACATTTCATCCGGCGATTTATCCGGATTGGTGCACAGGTAGAAAATATTTAACTCTATTGCATCGGCGCCCGCCTCTTCTATTTGCTTTGCAAATTCCGCCCATGCGCTGGCTTTATAACAATTAATACTTGCGATCACCGGTATTGTGCATAGAGATTTTGTTTCACGAATAAGCGACAGATATTTTTCCAGTTGGTTGGCTTTTACATAACCTCTTATATAATCTGCGGCTTCGGGAAAATCGGATGATTGCATGAATACGTCTCCCTGCATATTTATTTGCTCTTCAAACAGGGATTTTAAAACGATTGCGCCTACGCCTGCATCCTCAAGCTTTTTATTGTTCTTTGCCTTGTCCGTCAGGCCTGAGCTGCCTATGATTAATGGATTTCTTAATGTTAGGCCTGCGTATTTTGTTTCAAATATTGCCATAGTAAAATGTTTTTCAAAAAGAATATTTACACAAAAATAGTGTTCTTTTCCGATAAAACAAATATCTTTGGCGTCAAAAATACTGTTTACGCCGAAGGCGACGAATAAAACTTACTGCTCGCGAGCGATCATATTAAAAAAGAGTTCATGAATGCCAAAGGCAATTTATGTTTCCTTAGCGTTAAAAAATAAACAATGTAAGCATGAAACGAACATGCAAAAAGGCTTGCGCCAAAGAGTTATGAACATGCTGTGAGTTCTATGTTTCCTTAGCGTTAAAAATTAAATTAATGTAAGCATGAAACGAACATGCAAAAAGGCTTGCGCCAAAGAGTTATGAACATGCTGTGAGTTCTATGTTTCCTTAGCGTTAAAAATTAAACAATGTAAGCATGAAAGAATATATTTTCAAACTTGAGATGAAAGTTCGCGATTACGAGTGCGATCTGCAGGGGGTAGTGAATAACTCCAATTATCAGCGTTATATGGAGCATACGCGTCATGAATATATGGAGACGCTTGGGGAAAATTTCGGAAAAATGCATGATAAAGGCATTGATGCGGTTATTTCTAGCGTTGAAATAAAATTCAAACATTCTCTGCGTAGCGGAGATAAGTTTTTGTCGTGTATGAATGTCAGGCGTGAAGGTATAAAGCTTGTTTTTGAACAGGATATTTACCGGACGCCGGATTATGTGCTTGCTGCAACCGGAAAAGTTGAATCTGTAATTGTAGAAAACGGAAAACTTACCCGTGGGGAATATTTTGATAAAATAATGGCCTCTGAATAAAACTGTTTTTATGGTTTCCGGCGAACGTTTATATTTGATTGGTTTAACGCTGTTGAAGGGAGTAGGCGATATTTTGTCGCGTCATTTATTACAATATTTTGGTTCGGCCGAAGAGGTTTTTAAAGCGAAGCGTTCTCTGTTGGAGAAAGTGCCGGGCATAGGAACATATACTGCAAAGCAGATTGAAAGCGACAGGGCCGAGGCGCTGAAACGCGCAGAGAAAGAATTGATTTTTATTGATAAAAACAAGATATGTCTTTACGCTTTTACAGATGATAATTATCCAGGGCGTCTGAAGGAATGTCAGGATGCGCCTGTCGTTTTTTATTATAGAGGAGCGGCGGATCTTAATGCCGCAAAGATACTGAGTATAGTAGGCACGCGTCGTATGACGGATTATGGTCGAAAACAGACGGAAATACTTATCCGGGATATGGCGGAAATGTTTCCCGAGTTATTGATTATTAGCGGGCTTGCCTATGGCGTCGATATATGTGTTCATCGTAATGCACTGAAAAATAACCTCCCTACAGTAGGCGTTTTGGCTCACGGACTGGACCGTATCTATCCTGCGGCGCATAGAAATACAGCTGCTCAGATGCTTGCTAACGGAGGTTTGCTTACCGACTTTATGAGCGAAACAAATCCGGAGCGGGAGAATTTTCTACGAAGAAATCGTCTTATTGCAGGATTGGCGGATACGACGGTTGTTATTGAATCGGCGGAGAAAGGCGGCTCTCTTGTAACGGCTGATATTGCATTTTCTTACGGACGCGATGTGTATGCTTTTTCCGGTCGCGCTACAGATGAATATTCTTCAGGTTGTAATCGTTTGATTCAGATGAATAAGGCAGGATTGATAAGTTCGGCTAAAGATCTTGTCATGTCGCTTTGCTGGGATTCCGAGACGAAATGTATACCGCAACAGCTCCTGTTTCCTTTTTCAGATAAACCCGATCACCCCGTCATTCGCTTACTGAAAGAAAAAGGAGAATTTCATGTGAACCAGTTGGCAACAGAAATGGATATGCCTGTACATAAACTCACCCCAATGTTATTCGAATTGGAACTTGAAGGACACATTAAAGCATTTCCGGGAGGAATATACAAGCTTACCTGATCCCTATAAACAATTAAAGGCTGTCTCACGACAACCCCTAATCAATTTTGTTAACCTTAAATCTAATACTATTATGAAAAAACCACGATGCAAAGATACAGCCATATGGCGAATATGTCAAGCTTTTTACGAATAAATAATGTTAAAGGAGAGAGGCATTATAGCAAAAAAAGGTTACACTTTCAGTGAATAGTGTCATTTATGCATAATAAGTGTAAAAATGACAATTTTATTTATAATTATTAACAATTGTATCCGGTAAAAATAATTGCTTGAAAAAGCTCTCTTTTTCTCAAATAATATTCTATACTGCACGCGGCATTGTTTTGTGATATGTCGGCAGAAAGCATAAGGCAGGAAAGCAGGGAGCCGTCGGAAGATGGCGTTACAAACCGCCCTGTGGTTCTTGTTTGCGTTCTGCTTTCTGCTTTTTATCTCGCAAGTTTATACCGAGCAAAGTATAAAAAGGTATTATTGGGTAAAAAAGAAAGTCGCTTTCAAAATTGAAAGCAACCTTTCTTTGTAGTTTCATCATCTTTGGTTCTCCGGTATTAACATTACAAAAATATTATCCGGGCTCATTAAACAAAACGTATTAGTCTTTAAGTTTGGCTGAGATAAACTCGCGGTTGAGACGAGCTATATTGGTAACTGAAATGCTTTTCGGACATTCCATTTCGCATGCCTGCGTATTTGTACAGTTACCGAAGCCAAGTTCATCCATTTTAGCAACCATTGCTTTGGCGCGGCGTATCGCTTCGATCTTTCCCTGTGGTAGTAGCGCAAGCTGGCTGACTTTAGCGGAAACAAACAGCATGGCAGATCCGTTTTTGCATGCTGCAGCGCAAGCTCCACAACCGATACATGCCGCTGCGTCCATTGCAAGATCCGCATCCTTTTTAGGAACAGGAATGGCATTTGCATCAGGGATACCTCCTGTGTTAACAGAAACGAATCCGCCGGCCTGTATGATTTTGTCGTAAGCCTGACGGTCGACGGTAAGGTCGCGTATGATTGGGAACCCTGCCGAACGCCATGGCTCAACCGTAATTGTTTCACCGTTTTTAAATTTACGCATGTGAAGCTGGCATGTCGTTACTTCCGTATCAGGTCCGTGCGGACGCCCATTGATGTAAAGCGAACACATACCGCATATACCTTCGCGGCAATCATGATCAAAAAATACCGGTTCCCGGCCTTCGTTTATCAACTGTTCGTTGAGTACGTCCAGCATTTCGAGAAATGAACTTCCCTGTGATATTCCTTTGAGTTGATAGGTTGCAAATGCGCCTTTTTCTCTGGGTCCGTTCTGGCGCCAAACTTTAAGTGTTATATCTATATTTTTATCCATGGCTCTTATTAATTTTTATAATTTCTCTGTTGACGTACAACAAATTCGTAATCAAGAGGTTCTTTAAGCATTACGGGGTCTTTGTCTTCCCCTTCGTATTTCCAGCAGGAAACATAAGCGAAATTGTCATCATGACGAAGCGCTTCTCCGTCTTCTGTCTGGTGTTCCGTACGGAAGTGTCCACCGCATGATTCTTCGCGATCCAAAGAGTCGTGCGCCATCAGCATGCCTATTTCGATAAAGTCTGCCAGACGCAATGCCTTTTCTAACTCTACATTCAAATCGTCTGTTTTACCCGGTATTTTCACATTGCTCCAGAATTCTTTCTTCAGCGCTTTCAACATTTCGATCGCTTCTTTGAGTTCTTTTGCTTCACGAGCCATTCCCACATGATCCCACATGATATGTCCTAACTCTTTGTGAATACTGTCAACCGAGCGTTTTCCTTTGATACTCATCAATTTGTTGATGCGTTCCCGGATATTCTTTTCCGCTTCGTCGAACTCCGGTAAATCTGTTTTGAAACGAGGAACTTGTATCTGATCGGCCAGGTAATTCTGTATTGTGTAAGGAAGCACGAAATATCCGTCTGCCAGGCCCTGCATCAGTGCGGATGCGCCGAGACGGTTTGCTCCATGGTCGGAAAAGTTGGCTTCGCCGACTGCAAACAATCCGTTGATTGAGGTCATCAGTTCGTAGTCCACCCAGAGTCCCCCCATTGTATAGTGAAGAGCCGGGAATATCATCATCGGAGTTTCATACGGATTATCGTCAACGATCTTTTCGTACATCTGGAATAAGTTTCCGTACCGCTGTTCAACTACATTTTTACCCAAGCGATCGATTGCTTCTGCAAAGTCAAGATATACGGCTTGTCCCGAGCCTACTCCGTATCCGGCGTCGCAACGTTCTTTTGCCGCGCGTGATGCAACGTCGCGCGGGACAAGGTTTCCGAAAGCCGGATAACGGCGTTCCAGATAGTAGTCGCGGTCTTCTTCCTTGATTTGCGTAGGTTTCAGTTTTCCCGCACGGATAGCTTCGGCGTCTTCTTTTTTCTTCGGTACCCAGATGCGTCCGTCATTACGAAGCGATTCCGACATCAATGTCAGCTTGGACTGAAATTCGCCATGGACAGGAATACATGTCGGGTGAATCTGTGCCATACAGGGATTTGCAAAGTAAGCCCCTTTCTTGTAGCATTGCCATGCCGCAGACCCGTTTGACGCCATTGCATTCGTGGAAAGGAAGAAGGTATTGGCGTATCCGCCTGTTGCGATTACGACCGCGTGAGCGGCGAAGCGTTCGATCCGGCCGGTTACAAGATTCCGCGCGAGAATACCGCGCGCGCGATCTTTAACGATCACCACATCAAGCATTTCATGTCGGGTGTACATTTTTACTTTACCCAAACCGATCTGGCGGCTTAGCGCCGAATATGCGCCTAATAACAATTGCTGTCCCGTTTGACCGCGCGCATAGAATGTACGCGATACCTGCGCTCCTCCGAAAGAACGATTGTCGAGCAGTCCGCCGTATTCACGCGCGAATGGAACGCCCTGCGCCACGCATTGATCGATGATCGCGTTGGATACTTCAGCCAGGCGGTAAACATTTGCTTCGCGTGCACGGTAATCGCCTCCCTTTATGGTATCATAGAATAAACGGTAAACAGAGTCGCCGTCATTCTGATAGTTTTTTGCCGCATTGATACCGCCTTGCGCAGCGATAGAGTGAGCGCGGCGGGGTGAATCCTGAATACAGAAATTAAGTACGTTGAAACCCATTTCTGCAAGCGAAGCGGCGGCGGAAGCGCCTGCAAGTCCCGTTCCGACAATGATTACGTCCAGACGGCGTTTGTTTGCCGGATTTACAAGTTTCTGATGATCTTTATAATTGCTCCACTTCTCAGCCAACGGGCCCTGTGGTATTTTTGAATTTATTTCAGACATAACTTTAATGAATTAAAAGGTCCAACAATTATTAACAGCTTCCGCCGCAAAGGCTTCTGCATAAAAGAATAGCGTTACGAAAGCGAAGCCAAGCATGACAAGGGTTGCAACGATGTTGCCGATAAACTTCCAGCGTTTCAGCCAGATACGATTGCTCCAGCCAATAGTCTGAATTGCGCTCCAAATGCCGTGTGTCAGATGAAACCATATAGCCGCATACCATATAAGATAAGCGATAACTACCCATAAGTGGCTGAAATAATAACGGACATAAGCCGCTCCATCCTGCGGATGGACCACAGATCCGTCGCAAAGCAGTACTTCATGACGTCCCAATAATTCGGCAAACATCATTTTATACCAGAACTGACTAAAATGGAGAACCATAAAACCAAGTACAATGATTCCGATTACAAACATGTTTTGCGAAGCCCAGCTAACGCCTTTTGCACGTTTGTTAACTGCGTAATGGTCGTTGCCGCGCGCCTTACGGTTTTGTAATGTAATCATAGTCGCATAAACGAAATGGAGGACGATAATGCCGGCCAGGACAACTGTCGCGGCAACAGCATACCAGTTTGCGCCTAACAGAGCGCAGATCGTGTTGTATGCCTCAGCCGAAAAGACCGCCGCCACATTCATACATAAGTGAAACAGTAAGAATAGTAGCAGGACAATGCCTGAAATACTCATTACCAGTTTCCTTCCAATAGAAGAATGAATCAACCACATAAGATTTAATTTTTAGTTATTTATAATGTATTTGTCTTTAAATAAAAGTCGGTTTTAAGTCGCAAAGATACTATAAATAAACAATAAAAAACAAGTTATTACGGAAAATTTTCCGTAATAACCTGCCTCCAATCATGGAAGTTATAAATATAAAAAAGATAGCGCGGGTCTAGCTCCGCTAGACCCTTCCATACATATTATGCAAAATTAACCCTCGTCACGCCAATGGTACTGCGCAAATGGGAGAGCAGGTAACTTTCAAATGTTTCGGCTGTTAGGCGCTATTTTTGATAAATTTATCAGTTTTGGCTTTATTGTATCACCGTTGCAGCAACGGAAAACTGAGCATAGATATCACAGCCGAAGAACTGCAACGGATTTTTCATTTTAATCGGCATAAGCGCCATAAAATTCAATTTCTCCAAAATGCAGAATGGTTCCCGCCGACCAGTTTCTCTGGGAAACAATTCTCACATAACGAAACGGCGTTCCCGTATGTTCGGGAAATATCGAAAATTCGAATCCGTTAGCGTTAGCCCATGTTTTGTCCTCACTGGTGACGCTTGTAGAGATCGTGGCGCCGGAAGGAGGCGCCGTCAGACAACTTGCAATATGCGTCCAGTCATTTTTCCACGCATCAGTACCGTTCACTTCGGTCCAACTTGTCCAATACGCGAGGCTTGCCTCCTTATCTGCAAAATCGGACATGTTTTTGGGAGGATTGTTCGTTGCCCACAGTTCGTATTCTTTGACATTATTATCACCCAGTCGCGTATCTGATCTGTGAAATAATTTATGCCGGCTCAGCAGACATGATCTCCCCAAATCAATGGTTAAATAGACAGGTAAAAGATGTACGCCTTCATCTGCGGCATTTCCGCTATAATTACTCAACACATTTCCTGGCCGCGCCAAATGTAAAAAAGTAGCATTGCTTCCATCCATGGCTGCTTTCATATTTTCTCCGGCGCTGTTTTGTCGTGCCGCATCTCCCCTCCATACACATTCCGGATTGGAACTTGGAGAGGTGTTGTTGCCCGGATAGGTGAATCCCATCCGTTGCCATATTTCAATCCCGTTTACAATTCCTTGTATTTGTATTTCAAACAGAGGTGTCAATACCGTATCCAGCGTGGATGAATAATTATCCCACCGATCGCGGATTTGAACGCTGAAAGCTCTTTGTGTGGTATCGAACCCCCTAAATGTATATATATCCTCCAGCGTATTGCTGTAGTGGGTATAGTTCAAGCGCATGGTCCCGGTAGAATCCGCTGCATACAGGACGACACCTATGTTTGCTCCCGTAATGTTTTCCCATGAAGCAGTTACGCCCTGAAAAGTGGTTTGGACTTTTAACGACCGGCGTATTAATTCCACAGGAGGTATCGTAGGCCGGATGGATACTTCTACAGGCGTCGATTCATTCCCGCTCTTATCTATGGCGATCAGCCGAACGATTCTATTCAGGGTATCGGGAAATCCTTCCAACTTGATAGAGTCGGTAAAAGCAGACGAATAGGCTTCCAATATTTCCCCTCCGTCGGTATAAGAATACAGCGCTTTTACTCCCAACAAATCCGGATCGGACGGTTTGGTATAAGTAATCAGCGCACCTCCCGACAAGTTGACCACCTCCGGGTTACTCACAGGCCAGGGAGCCACTTTGTCCTTAACCGGACTATAGTCTTTTACATCCGTACATTGCCATAAAACAGCCGACAACGCAACAATACCGAAAAAGACATAAAAAAAACGATTGTATTTCATATTCGTATTCATAATAATTGTTTTTATGGTTTTAGTTTTCATTTTGACCGATTTCCCATCCCGGATTTTGAATCAGGTTCCGGTTTTTGAGCAAATTTCCCTGACGCAATGGCCACAGGTAATCTTTCAGGCTGTATGTCGGTTCATACAAGACTTGCGGCACATAAAACGTTGCAGCCGACTCCCCTAATTTGTTTAATCCGCGAATAGGGCGATTCATGTATTTTTCCGCTTCCTTCCATCGTTTCAAGTCCCAGAACCGCTGTCCTTCAAAAGCGAGTTCGTTCAAGCGTTCCCTATGGATAATTTCGCGCATTCCTTCTTGGGTAAGCGGTTTGTTTTTCACCGATTCAATGCCATGATTCCACCAGCTATCCACCACTCCGTCCAATCCGGAACGTTTCCTTACTAAATCAATATACTCATACACTTCGGCGTCGGGCGCCGCTTTCACCTCATTCAAGGCTTCGGCATACATCAGGTAAAGCCCGGCAAGACGGATGATCGGGAAGGCGTATGGCGTGTAAGTGGGTTCGCTTGAGGTGGTGGTAATGGATGTCAGCCGATGCAGAATCTTTTTGACCAGATAGCCGGTACTGGAATGCCGTTCGGCAAGAAATCTTCCGTTGGCTCCATACTTGAATTTGGTATAGGACATCGCATTGTCCTGCACAGCTCCGTTTCCGTAGAACATACCGCCGTCAAAAGAAATGGCGCCGTAGAAACGCGCTTCTCTATTGAAATGCAGATTGATGGTTTCAAAACCTTCGGCGACATAAAACTTTTGCGAAGCGTCTGCGGTTTTCAGCCCGTACCAATCCACGCCTTCCCATTCGCTGTCATGCTCTATCGGGATTCCGTTTTTACTGTAAAACTGTTCAACTACCTGCAAAGTAGGCGCATAACACAGATTCAGGTGTCCGGCTTGATGGTAATCGCTGAAGGCAGGGAAAGAAATGCGTTGGAGAATATTAGTGAAATCTCCCCTTGGAGCTTCCCCCCAAATGATTTCGGGATTCCATCGTTCGGTCACAGCGCCTCTCGTTTGCATGGCATTGATGGTCGCTTCGTTGAGGGTAGCCGTTACGCCTGAAGTCCTGAAATCATACAATAGATGACCCGCCAAATCGCAAAACGCAATCGCATCCCGTAAAGCGTCCGCAGCGCGTTGCCATTTTTCAGGACGATAGTCCTGTGGAAAGAGATGCACGCCCCTATTGTCCGTCACGTCGGCATATTCCGGATTCCCGTTGAACAAGGGGCTGGCAACGTAGGTGAGTACTTCCGCCTTCAATGCTGCCGCAATGGGTTTGGTAGCGCGTCCCATTTCATTGGTGATATCCAGAATCTGTAAGGGCAAAACTTCTATCGCTTCGTCCAAAAGCTGTACAATATAATTGGCTACGGAATCAATGGGTTCCCTGTACACCTGCGCTTCTTCCGAATCAGCGCTGATCGGCAGGTTTTCCTTTATGATGGGAATAGGCCCATACATCCTGAACAACCAAAAATGATAATATGCTTTCAGAAATTTAGCCTCTCCAACCCATCTTAACTTCTCTTCCTCATCCATATCCGTCGGGATATCAATATTTTCCATTAGAATATTGCAGTCCCGGATTGCTGTAAAAAGCCGGTTTCCTCCTTTCACATCGTAGCTGTCCTGCTTGCTTGCCCAAAAATTGGCGATGGGAGTGTCCGTACCCTGTTCGCCCCGGGCAATACCCCACATCTGAGGATTCATTACACCTGTTGAGACACCCTCAAACAGCCATATTTCATCGCCGCCCAACATGGCGGGATTGCTGTTCGGACTGAAATGTAGCGGTAAAAAACCATAACAGCCATACAAAAAGCCTTCTGCCTGATACCGGTTGTCGAAGGCATGCGCCACTGTCGGAATATCGTCAGGGACGACATCCAGATAATTACATGATGAGGACAACGTCAAAAATATCAGCCCCCATAAAAATATATATTTTTTCATACTCATATTGAATTTAAAATGAGACGTTTAAACCTATGTTAACTACTCTTTGAAGCGGGTAATTCAACCCATTTCCTCCCATTTCTACGTCCCACAAGCTGAATTTACTAAAAAGCAAAAGGTTTGTCGCACTCAGATAAAAGCGTATTTTTTCAACCCGCATTTTACCGGACCATTTCTCCGGTAGCATGTATCCTGCTTCAACGCTCTTTAAACGGATAAAATCGCCGTTCCGCATAAACCATGTACTTCTTTGCGTATTATTGTTGATGACATAAGTAGAAAGTCTGGGCCATGCCATAAATGGATTTTGTGACGCTTCCGACCAGTAATCGTCTGCGATGAATTTGGTTAAACCGGTTTCGAGGATTTTAGTGTCGTCATAGTTCCCACTGATTCCATCGCCATTGGTACGTTGCACAAAGGGACTCATCGCATCGGCATTGATCCAGAAAGAAGACCGGGCTGACCCTTGGAAGAAAAAGGAAACATCAAAGCTCTTCAATCCGGCCGAAATGCCGAATCCATAATTGATTTCCGGAGTGGTGGGTCTGCCGATAGGCACCTTGTCTATTTCGTTGATCACTCCGTCATCGTTGATGTCCTTGTATTTGATATCGCCTGGCAAATATTCCCCGAAGTCCTGGCGCGGAGAATTACGTACATCCGCTTCGTCGATGAACAACCGTTCAGCCACATATCCCCATTGTTGCGAAATCGGCATATTTTTTCGAGACCGCCACGGCATATCGCTATAGTCAGGCTCTTCATAGAAATCATATACAGAACGGGCATAGGTGAAATTACCTCTTGCCGTAATCCAAAAATCACGTCCCATAGCCTGATTGTAATCCAAGGAAATATCTACCCCTTTCCCGTTGGCTTCGCCGACATTAGCCTGAGGAGTACTCCACAGCCCCATAGAGGTCGGGATATCTGCCCGCGTTTGTAAAATATTAATCCTGTGCTCATGGTACAGATCGGCTATGATCTCGACCTTTCCCTTGAACATATCCAATTCGATGCCAAGATTGGTCTTGTATGCAATCTCCCACCCTATCTCCGAATTGGGATAATTATTGATCGCTACTCCGCTTCGGGTTTTTCCAAATTCATAGCCTGTTTTGAAACTGTTTCCTCCTCCTATGTTAACCTGAGACAAATAGAAAAAGCGCTGGTTGCCGATTTCGTCATTACCGACCAACCCGTATGTTCCGCGAATTTTGAATTTTGAAATGACCTTGGTGTTGACAGATTCTTTCCAGAATTGTTCATTGGAAACAGCCCAACCTACACCGAACGAAGGGAAGAAACCCCAACGATGTCCTGCGTCAAATTTTTCGCTGCCGTTATATCCGAAGTTAAATTCGCTGAAATACCTGTCATCAAAGGCATAAGTAAAACGTCCGCTCAAACCCAGATTTCTCATCGGTAACGATCCCGAAAGGGTCGTCGCATTTCCTGTCAACGAATTACGGATAATACCGACCAACATTCCGCTCACTCCGTGTTTGTTGAATGTGCGGTTGTAAGATATTGATGATTCCGCATAAAACGAACTGACCACCGTTTTGTAGCCGGGCGTATAGACGAGATAATTATTCCCGCTTTCAGGATTCAATTCTCCGAGCAGATATTTATCGGTAAGTCGATTGTAGTTCGTAACTTGATAGTAAAACGGGGAATATTCGCGCGACAGGTCAAAGGCTGCATTACGTGTGGTATTTCCCAGAATACGCCAACTCAAACCCTTGATCCATCGGTCGAAATTCTGCTTCAGTTCCAACTGAGCCAGCATGACGGATTTACTTTCCTGACGGTAGCCCTTCACCATTTCCGCATAAGGATTCATGTAACGGTCGTTACCGTATCCTCCAAAAAGAATATGTTTGGCGTAAGAAAAATTCTCATCCGGTTCGAAATATGCCGGAAAACGTACGGGACTTACCTTCAGTATTTTTTTATACAAATCGCTGGCTCCGGCTATCGGACCGATATAGTCGTCAAAGGTGCCGTGTAACCTGATAACCGCCTCTGTAGAAGGTGTCAGGTTAATGTTTATATTCGACCGGATCAGGTACTTTTTGAGGTCAATATTGTTGTTGAAATTATTCCGTTTATCCACTTTCAGAATACCGTTATCCTGCGAAAAGGATCCTGCAATATAATATCTTGCCACTGTTCCGCCGCCGGAGATATTCAAATTGGCTCTTTGGTTGACGGCGACGTCTTTGGTGAGCATCTCCATCCAGTCTACAGCAGGATAGACATAAGGATTGACGCCGAGTATGGTGTTGTCGATCTGTTCGTTTGAATAGGGAATAGCCGCCAGAGGATTTCGTGTTCTTGCCGCTTCATTAGCAAGCCTCATATAGGTGATGGGATCAGCCATTTCTATTTTTTGGGTTGGGGACGAAAAGGAATTTTCGATCCTGATGGATACCTTTGCCTTACCCTCGCGTCCTTCCTTGGTGGTTACCAAAATTACGCCGTTAGCGCCGCGAGCGCCGTACAACGCCGTTGCCGTGGCATCTTTCAGGATGGAGAAACTGGCAATATCGTCCGGATGTATCCGCGACAAGTCGCTCGCTGATATCTCCACATTGTCAATCAATATCAGGGGATCAACCTTACCTGTTCCAAAAGACGTAATGCCTCGTATAAAAAATTCGGCATTGTCGTACCCCGGTTCGCCGCTGGTCTGGTAAGAAATCATTCCTGCGATGCGTCCCGATAAAGCTGTGGTAAGATTGCTCGAAGGTATTCTCAAATTCGATACATTGACAGTTGAAATCGACGAAATTACACTTTCTTTTCTCTGTTTTCCGAAAGCGACAATGGATACTTCGTCCAATTCGTTGACTTTTTCTTCTAAAACGACAATCAAATCATCTTTACCTTGAAATATAACTTCTTGAGATTCCATACCGATAAAACTGACGGATAATTTTGTGCCCGCAGATACATAGTCCAATTCAAAAACGCCGTTTTCGTCGGTCATAACTCCTCTTGTACTTCCGACAATCTGAACCGTAGCGCCGGGAACTGCGTCTCCATTTTTATCGGTTACTTTTCCTTTGACGGCTTTCCTGTCTTGCTGAGGAACGGGTTGGTTGATACGAGCAATATATACTTGTCGCTCGTCAATGGTATAGACATTGTCGGTTTTTTCAAACACAAGGTCGAGTACCTTGTTGATGGTTTGATTTTCTACCTGAATATCTACTTTACGATTTTCTTCTACCGCAGACGAATAGTAAAGGAAAATAAATTCACTCTGATGTTCAATAGCATCAAATACCTCTCTGACGGTCTTGTTCTGCATATTGAAGGTTAACAAAGTACGTTGCGAGTAGGTTTTACTTGCGCTTACCAAACCAATTCCCATGGCTAAGAAAAAAGTAAGTAGCTTCATAATACGTTTAATTTTTTTTAAATCGGCGTTCATTATGCCGATAATTCGAATAATTCTCATACATTTGTGTTGATTTTTTGTTTAATATTAAATGAATAAAATTTTTAATGTTAGACCGATCGGAGAATACTGGTACTATTTTCCGATCTTTTTGTTTTTTCGGTTCGTTATTTCAAAGGCAAACAGTTTTTTAAATTAGTACTAAAATAATATATATTGTTTTCTTTTCTACATGTTACAGGAGCGGTATTAGAGAAACCTTTGAGCACACGTCCGGCATCTTCTTTCAAGTCGAGTTTGCCGGTAAAAGTCATCTTCCCCGCTTGGGGTGTAAATTCAATGGAAATACCGTAGTAATGAGCAAGGCGCTTGAGGATAAGTGAAAATTGTTCATTATGATAGACATATATTCCTTCTTTCCATGAAGTATATTGTTCTACCTTTACATCTTTCAGCAGGATTTCCGTTCCGGTAAGCCGGAAGAGTTGATTGGGCGACAATGTGGCAGGTTGACTACCCTCTACCTTGGTTTGGATGGATACCAGCCCATTTACCAGCACGACGGTTTGTGAGACTTCATCATTATAGGCGGTAACGTTAAAAGCCGTTCCGAGCGCCTGCACTTCCATTTGATTGGTTTTCACTACAAACGGACGATTTACGTCGGGACTGACTTCGATATAGGCTTCTCCCTCAATGAAAATTTCACGCTTTCCTGCGTTGCCGAACACCGACGGATAGACTACACGCGAAGAAGCATTTAGCCATACCTTTGTACCGTCGGATAGTGTCAGCGATACATGCCGACCGTTGGGGACAATAATCTGGCTGTAGCCGATAGCGCCCGGTGTGTCTTCCTTATCGGAACTTTTGGTTTGTGCAACTACCTGCGAATTGACTTCCGCTTCTCCTTTGTCATTATATACAATGTCGGCGTTTTTTTCTTTGAGCGACATCCTGTTGTCGTTGGAACTGATGATTTGGATATCTTCTGTTTTCTCTTCCGGTAGCGCCACGTCTTCAATGTTAAGAAAGTGAGCTGTCGGCAATTTTTCTTCCTTTAAATACTGCGTAAAGAAAAGACCCATCAACAGCAAAACGGAAGCAACGGCTATTGAGAACCGGAGATATAACGGGTGAAGACGAACTACCTTTTGTCGACGCATCTTCTGTTGAATGTTAGCCCATAGTTGAGCCACCTCTTCTCCGGTAAGCGAGCGAGCATCGGAGTGAAACGAATGGATACAGTAAGCAGCCAGTTCATAATCTTCTTTATTGATTTTTCCTTCCTTTATTCGGGAAGACCAATGAAACTCCTCTTTCGCTGATGGATGATTGATAAAAGCGATAAAGGATTCATCTTCCAGCAAATCAACTAATTCGTAATGATAATCTTCTTCCACTCATTAATATTTAATAAAATAGACAATAATATTTATTTAAAAGACATTTTTTTATTTTTTTTGTACTCACTTTTTTTACAAATTTCAAGTATTTTTTACTGTGCTTCGTATTTTTAGGAGTGTACGATGGATGAGATTGCGCACCGATTGGTAATTCATCTGCATCAGTTCACATATTTCTTCGTAGGAGAACTCTTCCACGAAGCGATAGTAAAGCGCTTCACGCTGACGGGGAGTGATATTTTCCATCATTTTCTGTATGCTTTTTTTCTGCTCGGAAAGTGTCTCAACCTTGATCATGCGCGTCTCTCCAGTAAATTCGGTATAGAAAACCGGCTCAATCGTATCAATCCGATAGTAGGTGATCTCCTTTTTAAAGAGGTTGAATAGTATATTCTTCATGGCATTGAACAGATAGGCTTTCACATTCTCCACCTTTTGCAGACGTTTCCTCGTGGCATAGAGTTTCATAAATAAATCCTGCACACAGTCTTTCACTAACTCTTCGTTGGACGTGAAACAACAACCAAAAACAAATAACTTATTTACATAACAATTATACAACGAGGCAAAAGCCTTGTCGTCGCCCGCTATAAATTTTAACCAAAGTTCTTGATGTTCTCCATTTGAGTTGATCATAAGATTTCCAAGTATTATGCTGCATATGTATTTGTCATTCGATTGTTTTTGGCACAAAGTTATACCTTAAATCCGCAAATATTTTTTAATATAACCGTATAGTTTTGGCAATCAAAATTATACGGCGTCAATTAGTTTCACTATCTTCTACTCTGCTTTGCCGTTTAAAATTGCATTTATTTCTTCTATCGTCAGACCGGTGATGTCGGCAATGGTTTCTACTGTCAAACCTGCTTTATTACTTTTCCTGACTGTTTCGGTTTTCTCTTTGGCTATTCCTTCGGCTTTCCCTTTGGCTATTCCCTTGATGAGACTGGTTTGGATGACGCTGCGCTGATATTGCAACGCTTCCATGTGAGCGTTGTAAACAATTCTTTCCTCCCTGTCCATCCGGTCAAGTTTCAGCCGCTCGCGCGCTTCGGCCAGGCCCGGCGCACGGGCGTCTTCGGGGATATGACCCGTTTTCAGGAATGATATCCATTCATCCAGCGGATTCACGGCGACCTTGTCGAAGTCATCCACACGCAATACATAGTATTCCGGATGCAGCTCGCCGGCGTCCGTCACGCGGAACTGTTTCTCCTGGCTGGCGGACAGCTTTAATATGTCGTTGCTGTGTATACCGCGAAACTTCGTTCGTCCGTGATATACGTATTCTGCTCCCTGTCCCAGATCGAAATAGACGATATTGATCGAATAGAGTTTTTTTACCTTAACGAATGATTCGCTCTCCTTCATATACTCCGTAATGGCTTTTGATGCGCCGTAGAGCATGCGGTGGAAATAGTCCGGTTCGCGGTTGTTCTGTACCTCGATGATAATCAGTTCTCCGTGACTGTTCTCGGCCAGCATGTCCAGCCGGTTGAACTTGTCGTCTTCCGTGTTTTTGTTGCCTTCGCTTTCGAGTATCCGCTCAATGCGAACCGTTTCGTTCAGCAGGGATGACAGGAAGCCTTCCAGGACTACAAAGTTGGCTTTCTGCCTTAACAGTCGCTTTATCGCCCAGTCAAAACGGATATAATTACTTTTTTCCATATCTGTTTATTCTGTAAGTGAAACAATGTGCAAATATAGCGCTTTTATTGTGATTACTTTTATTTCGATGGAAATCACCCTCGTCGACCGTCTCCTGAAAAATATCCTTTAACACAGCAACAAGTATGGCGTCAACGAGGGTAACAATTAATCAACGCTGACTTCAAGCGGGCGGTTCATGCCGGTCATCCAGTTGGTAACGGTTATGTTCCGAACACCGGAGGCCAGATAGACTTGCCGTTTGACGTCTTTCGGCAGTTCAAAGGATACGCCGCCCAGGGAGACGAAAACCGGCAGCGAACTCTTGTTGGTCAATTCCAGCGTACCGGACGTGACGGCCTTGACTTCGACCGACGCCTTGAACAGCTCCGGCAACCACGGGGTGCGTCCCCACAGCGTGTTGGCCGCCCATGCAATCGTACGCCGGGCAAACAATGCCTCCCGGACACTCTCTAATGTCCGTTCGCGAGCCAATACCAGCGTAATGGGGCGGAGCGGATTATGGATGCCGTACGTACTCAATTCACTGTCGTGGATGTCGCTATTGGCGAATAACGCCAGGTCGCGCTCATTGCACCAGTCGGAGACTACCGGATAATATTCCTTGTAGTTGAAGATTTCGACGCCGTGCAGCCAGCCTTTTTTGTGCGCATCCTCATGTTCTTCGGTGAAGCGCAACGGTGCGCCGGGTTCGATGCCGCCACTCTTCGGCGCTTCCCAGCCGGGATGATTCCAGAGCAGGAAAGCGCCCTGTTCGGCAGCCACCCGGAGCATCTTACGCCAGTCGTCCACCGCGGCGGCTACCGGATTGGTATCCTGCAGGAAAAGGGCATTGAAATGTCCCGGCGCCATCGTCGATTTCGTAATCTCAGCGCCCCGAACCAGCAACAGATTTCGTTTTTCCGCTTCCGGACGGGCAATTTCATACCAGAGATTGTAGTTGTTGGCCTGCTCTTCGTTCAGCTTCCATTTTCCGGCTTTGCTGAAATAGGGACGATATTCAATGTGGTCGGTGATGGAAATCACGTCCAATCCGTTTTGTACGGCTTCAGTCACGCGGTTGGCCGGCATCACGCCGCCGTCGGAAAACAGCGTGTGGATGTGGAAATCCCCCTTGAGCGTCCTGAATTCGCCCACATCCGGAATAACAATCTGACGCGGCGGAATGTCCGACGCTCCGATGTAGTTCATGTTCACGGTGTACGTATTGTCTGCTTTCGCAGCACGTGGCGATATTTGCGAGGCTGCTTCCATTCCCTGCACACGGGAAAAGGTACCCCAGACTGCTGCTGCTCCGACAAGTGCGGAACGTTTTAAAAATTCTCTACGGTTACTCATTTGACTTTAATTATAAATTGTTCAACTGCTTAATATAATCACTTCTTTTCTCATATCTTTTCGTAAATTTGGTAATGTCTCAAATCAGATGATAAAGTTATTACTATATGTTCCTGTCTTGTAATAATAAGTTTCGATATACATTCCGATTACATTGTCGTGTACTGTTTCATTTTTTGGAAAACAAATCGTTTTTCTTTTCAATAGTTTAAAATGTGTCCTGAAATTTAGGTTTTTACGTTCTATTTTCGGCATTGCTAATTAAAAATATATTTGTATCTTTGCTGAAAAAAAGATATGAATTGTCCAAAATGTGCGAGTGAAAAAAAGTAAAATCGGGTTTTACCAAAGGAAGACAACGGTATAAATGTGGCTAATTCTTTTTTTGAGGTGCTGTGAAAAACATTATTTACCTTTATGTCATAAATCTAATAAGAATTTCAATGGGTCAAAAACGCAAGCAACGTCCACGAGTGGTCGGAAGATTACAAGTTTTTAATATATAGATATTTGTGAAAAATAAAATAAAAAAAATTATTGAGTCTTGCCCATCAAACAAAAAATTGCTGAAAATGCCCAGAGTTTT
>JAIROL010000132.1 GCA_031257565.1 Tannerella sp.
AAAAATTTTTATATGAAAAAGTTTTTATTATTTTGGACAGTATTATTTACTGTAGGGTTTGCATCTTGCAAACAGAAAAGTGATTCGGAATCGCTTGAATTAACGGATTTTGAGCGTGCAAAACTTGCACAATATGAGAAAGTAGGTGTTTTACATAATCAAATTTTAGACACTATACTTTACGATTTATGGAAAGATAAAATTTTAGTATTTAAAGAGGAAAATTCGGAGAAATATCAAATTTCGGTTAAGTCTTCAACAAAAGAATCTAAACGAGACAGATTGATAGAAGTCGCTTATAATGCTATAGAGCGAGGAGTAAAAAACACATTACATGAGATAAACGATGACAATATTAAACTTTTTGCTCCCAAAGATAAGTTTATTGCAAAAATAAAACAGCCTGTATCTACACGAGCGACAAATGAGGATAAAACATTAAGTTTGTTGACGCCAATTCAAAAGCAATATGCTCAAAAATTGACGTCGATTATAGATTCTCAATATGAGATTGAAGAATTATTGAACGAAATTGTCATTTTGGAAAAAGAAATTATCAAAAAATTGTCGGAAGCCGAAGCGGAAATATTTTCATGGATATTTTAAATTGCAAATAAGTATGAAAAGTATATCAGATAATAAGTTTTATGTAATTGCAGCGCTAATTTTTACTGTATGTATGTCGATTGTCGTATCTTATTTTGCAGTAGAACATATTTTTACCTATGTAATAATGTCGGCGTTTCAGAAAATAACGCTTTATATTGCTTTTTTCGGCTCTTTGCTGTTGTTCGTGTCGCCGAGATTTTTAGCAAAGCAAAATAACGAACAGGAGAGGCTTATTCAGACCTTTGAGACATCCCTGCAAGAATATATAAAAAGGAAAAAGAGAAAAACATTTTATATAGTTTTTGCTATAACTTGTTTTATTGCAGGCATATTTTCCCGTCTTGTTTATAAGGACATTGTTTGGTGGTCTTTGCAAGAGTCGATAGCTCATATTTTTATTGGCATTGGATTTTTTTCACTGTTCGGATATCCGATTATAATTCTTAGAACAAGGAATTTAGTATTTAAAAATATTTGATATGAAAAGAATTATTTCTGTTTTAAGTACCTTTGGCGCATTCTTGGATTGGCTATTTTAAATTTTTTTTAATATGGATAAAAAAATTAAAAGTTATTTGTTTCTCTTTATTTTAACAGTTTCTGCCGGTATCATATCAAGCCTGGCAGTGAAATATTTGTTTGACGGCAAAATAGAAATGTCGACATTAAAAGCAATAATGACCGGTTCGTTTGTCGCAAACATTGTGTTATCGGTTACAGGTTCAATTTTAAAAAAGAGATTGAAGAAAAACGGTTTGGATGATATGCCGTGAAAAGCATGTACTTGATAAAAATATTAAAGCCTCGCGAAGTTTTAACGACTTCGCGGCGCTTTAATATATATCTTCGCAGAACGAACATGCGTCTTTGCAGAACGAACATGCAAAATTAAATGAATAGATAAAATATGTAATATGAATAGATTAGTAACATTATTAACATTGTTGGCATTTGCCGCGTGCAACAATGTACAGAACAGCGGCGACTTGACGACAATATCGGGGAAATGGACAAGAGGCGTCCCTGAAAAAATTTATCTCTACAAGTTAGTAAACGGAAGTTTGACCGAAATTGCTTCGTCTTCGATAGATGAAGACAGCGCTTTCTATTTCGCAAACAAACCGTCGAAAGGAGATTTTTATTATATCGGTACGGGAAAACTTGCTGCAAACCGGTATGCTTTTTATCTTAAACCGGGTGACAGGCTCGATTTTACGGTGACGGAAGATTCTTATACCCTGAACGGTAATAACAGTCCCGAAAATCGGGAACTCGCCAAATGGCATGACTTTATCCAGCCTTTGGAATGGAAAGCAATTTATTTCAATAAAGGAAACAGTACTTATGTGGACTTTTTTCCACTGTTCGAAGAGAAATTGAAAGAATTGGAAAACTATCCGAAGAACGCGACTGATAATAATGATTTTAATTATGCGTTTGAGGAATACAAAAAATTCAATATCCTGGATATTGCCATACATTTCGTATATACGCCACGAACGGCGCATCCCGAAGGAGATGACTTTCCCGCCTATTATCGCAATATGAATATCGCCGATTTGACGCAAACGACGGCAATAATGAAATATTCGCCATCGGGAATAGAAAATATCGAAAAGGCTATTTTTAATAATCTCCGCCTTGCGAAGCAGAAAATGACCGACCCGCTCGATGCTATCATGAAAAACATATCGCAAATCGCAAACGATACTCTGAAAGGCGAATTGGCGGTGAAATTTGCCGCTAACAAAAAGACGCTGCCCGGATTCCTTGACTATAAAAAGCAATACGGAAAATATGTTATCACAGAAAGTCAAAAAAAGAAGGTGCGGGAACTGGAACTCGCATTGAACGACGCTAAAGATGGCGCTCCGGCAATAGATTTCAAGTTTCCCGACAAAAACGGTAAACAGGTGGCGCTCTCGGATTTCAAAGGCAAATTAGTGTATATCGACATTTGGGCTACATGGTGCGGACCCTGTAAACAGGAACTGCCCCATCTCAAAAAATTAGAGGCGGAATATCACGATAAAAACATTGTGTTTCTAAGCGTCTCGACCGATGCTTCCAAAGACTATCAAAAATGGAAGGATTATCTTGTAAAAGAAGATTTAAAAGGCGTTCAGCTCTTTGCCGGCGATGATGCACGCGACGGAATAATCAAACCTTACAAGGTCGCAGGCATTCCAAGATTTGTTCTTGTGGGAAAAGACGGCGCTATCATATCGTCCGACGCGCCAAGACCTTCGTCATCGGAAATACGAACCCTACTAGATTGTAGATTGTAGATTGTAGATTTTAGATTGTAGATTGTAGATTTTAGATTTTAGATTTTAGATTTTAGATTGGGCTGACGCAAGCCCTTATGCGACTTTGTGGTAAAAAATGAAAGTTTATAATTATATATATAAAAGTTAAAAGTTAAAAGTTAAAAAAATGAAAGTTTTAAAATTGACAAGGATTTTATTCCTATTGAGCGCGGTGTTATTATTAAGCGCAAGTTGTAAAAAAGACGATGACGACAATGGCAAGGAAGAGCCTGTCGGCGAAACGCTGCCCCTGGGCGACGGGTCGGAAGCCTACGAAATCAAAAGCAACCAGACGTTGACATTCCCGAATACGTATATCCTTTCGGGATTTGTGTATGTCACAAACGGCGTGACTTTGACCATCGAGCCGGGCGTAATTATCAGGGGCGACAAAGCAAGTAAAGGCACTTTGATTGTCGAGCGCGGCGCCAAAATCAATGCGGAGGGTACAGCCGAAAAACCCATAGTCTTTACCTCCAATCAGGC
>JAIROL010000182.1 GCA_031257565.1 Tannerella sp.
GATTAAGCATTGACAGGCTGATAAAAACAGTTAAAAATGCATAATCGAAAAAAAGGGATTGTATATTTTTTTTGTACATTTCGTTTTGAAAAAATGTACATTTCGTTTTGACGATTATAAATGGCGAATATATATTCCAGAAACAATATAATTTGTCCGGAGGCATCGCCCACGACTGGGATAAACGCAATGCTCCGTTCTCTTTCCGTGCAGGAGGATGGGGTTGCGGAATCGCTCCTACATTGGAAATGGTAGAAGAATATGAATGTACGGACGGAGCGTCGGGTAAGTTAGACGTCTCACATCCCGACGGCACACTGAAACGCTTTGAAAATCCGCTGGATTTATTTGAAGGAAAAGACCCTCGCCTGTTCGGTACGGTCTATTTGCCGGGATCACCGTGTAAGGGATCATTCGTTGAAATAAGAAGAGGCCTCATCACGCCATCGGGAGAAAAAATCGAATCGACCCAACAACCGGATGCCGGAGAGACATACGTTTATAACGGCGTCACGTATAATGTTTCCGGAAAAGACGCAGGGTCCGACACGGGCGACCAGTCAAAAACCGGATTCTATCAAAAGAAATTCTGGGATGAGACGCTTCAGGACGTTAACATGGGTAAATCGGAAACGCCATGGGTTATCTTTCGCCTTGCCGAAATGTACCTGAATCTTGCCGAAGCGGCAATTGAACTGGGAGGAAAAGAGAGCGAAGCGACGGACGCCATAAATAAAATACGCGAAAGAGCTGGTATTAAACTATTAGAATCTGCCGATATGACCAACGTTCGCCATGAACGTAAAATAGAACTGGCTTTCGAAGGACACCGGTTCTGGGATATGAAACGGTGGCGTATCGCTCATTTAGACGTGACGAACGGAGGTCTTAACAATTTCAGAGGTTCGGCTCTTTACCCATGGCTTAACCTGGAAGACGGCAAATATACATTCGAAATCAGTAATCGTACGCCCAAACAGCTTCGTATATTTCTGGAAAGAAATTATTATCTAAGAATAGAGGACGACGATATGAAATCGAATCCAAAACTGATACAAAATCCGGGATATACTAATTAATAACTTAATAATGATAATAATATGAAAAATATAAAGATATTCGGAACGGCCATCTGGGCCATTTTGTGCATGGTAAGTTGTGTAAATGAATTAGATAACTATAATCCGCCGAACGGAGGTATTAAAGGTAATATTCTGGATGCGGAAACAAATGAACCCATCCCGTTACCGGTACAAGGATCTACCGGCGCCATAATAAATCTGTTTGAACTCCATACCGATGCGACAATGTCTGTTGATTTCTATGCAAAATATGACGGGACGTATGAACATACAAAAGTATTTAATGGAGAATATAATGTAGTGGTCAACGGACCTTTCGTAAATCCCTGCGAGGGAAAAGTGACGATAAAAGGCCAGACAACTTTCGACCTGAATGCGACGCCCTATGCCCGTATTAACGCTTCCGCATCAGCATTGGGAACAAGCGTCAGTATTCAGTATAATGTCGCCAAAACAAATACATCGTTTAATGTTTCGGAAGTTTACGGATACTGGAATTTTGCACCCGGAGTAGATAACGGTAGCGCCAATTACGCCGGAAAAGTAACGGTTCGTGAAACATCCGGAACAATTACATTCGATTTAGGTAACGATAATAACTATAAGAATAACCTGTATAAAATACAATCAAACGGTAATAAGATCTATGTGCGCATAGGAGCAAAGACAGAAAATGTAATAAATTACAGTACGATTTTAATGGTTGTATTATAATTATTCACAGATGCATATTGATAAAAATTTGTTTAATAATCAATTCACCTCTTCGTTTATTCGAAGAGGTGAGTTTTTAATTAAATTCGCTTTAAACTATATCGGATGAAAAAAAATTATCTTGTATACTTTTTGTGGTTATTTGGCAATCCATTAAATAATGTACACATGAAACGAACATGCAAAACGGCTTGCGCCAAAGAGTTATGAACATGCTGTGAGTTCCATGTTACCGAAATGTTAAAAATTAAATAATGTACACATGAAACAATTTTCGACAGTCTCATTTTTTATTTTATCACTTGCATTAATTGCTTGTGGAAATAAAAATAAAAGTAATCAAAGCTATCCGGATAAAACGCGGACGATTTCAGTAGAAAGTGATAACAGGCTGCCCTCATGGGCATTCGGAGGGTTTGTTCGTCCGGAAGGTGCAAATCCTGTTATTCGTCCGGATACGACGTCCGTATTCAATTGTCCGATGCGTAAAAAAACTATCGGATGGGAAGAAAGCGATACCTTTAATCCGGCCGCCATAGCGAAAGATGGTAAGATTTACGTCCTGTACCGTGCCGAAGACAATTCTGCTGTCGGTATCGGCAAGCGCACTTCACGGATTGGCCTGGCGGAAAGCGTTGACGGCGTTACGATGAAACGCCGTCCGGCGCCGGTAATGTATCCGGATGAAGATAATGCCAAAGAATATGAATGGGAAGGAGGATGTGAAGACCCTCGTATTGCCGTAACCGAAGATGGAACATATATTATGGCCTATACCGCATGGAATCGGAAAGTACCACGCTTATCCATCGCCACCTCCAAGGACCTGGTAACATGGAAAAAGCACGGTCCTGCATTTGCTGATGCCTACGGCGGACGCTTCAAAGACATGGCGTGCAAATCAGGTTCGATTGTCACCGGGTTGGATGGAGACAGGCAAGTCATAACCAAGGTAAACGGCAAATACCTGATGTACTGGGGAGAAAAAGCGGTATGTGCAGCCGTATCGGAGGACCTGGTTAGTTGGGAACCGGTTTTGGATGAAAATAATGAACTTAAAATTTTAATCAAGCCTCGTAAAGGCTATTTTGACAGCGCTTTGACGGAATGCGGACCACCGGCTATCCTGACAAAAAACGGAATACTGCTGCTATATAACGGCAAAAACCGGAATGATGATGAGGGGCGTGACAAACGTTTCAATGCCGGAGCGTATTGCGCAGGACAAGTTCTCTTCGATTTAAGAGAACCTTACAAAGCAATTGAACGACTGGACGTGCCGTTCTTCCGCCCTGTGGAAGCATTTGAAAAAAGCGGACAATATGTAGATGGAACCGTCTTTATAGAAGGACTGGCATATCTCCATAAAAAATGGTACCTGTACTACGGATGTGCCGACTCGGAAGTCGGCATGGCGATTTACGATCCGGACAATCCGGCAAAAGCCGACAAAATACCTGCTGTGTCACACTGAAATAAAACATAATGAGAGACGCCGTACTTTTCTTACATACACGTTGTTGGTGATTTTATAAGATAACGTCGCCAACAGGTAAGCCAACGGAAGCCATGCGGGGAAATAAAGCCGTTTTTCCGAAGTTATCATTATGAGGCACAACAAGGCAAATTTTGGGCAAATCAAGTTGACCGTAGGCGTTTTGCGCGGGAGTGGCGAGAAAATTCAGTATTGTATTACCGCAATAGAAAAAACGACTGTACAACCCGCAACATGCACGCAATAGTTATACAATCGTTATTCTTTTGTGTTGCAAAAATACGACACTATTTTGAAACGTCCAAATAAAATCGTAAAAATAATTCGTAATTAAAATGAAGTTTGTAAGTTATAACATAGTCTTTCAGGAAATTTCCGGCGAAGTAACTAATTTCGGGGTTTGGTTTTCTTCGGGAATGTATCCGCAAACGCTTGTCGGATTGCAGGCCTGCTACATTGCCGGCATACCGTTCTTTTGGAATACCTTGCTGGGCGACGTCGTTTATACCGGCGTTTTGTTCGGCGCTTTCGAGTTGCTTCAATATAGTTTCCCGGCGCTCAGATTGCAGGAAGCCGTCAGTTAGGGCATAAAGTAATACATTCATGAATAAAATCAATATCCTGTGGACAACGGGCGATAAAATTACGGCATTGAACATGCTTGCCATTTATGTGCTGAATGCAAAAAAGCGAGGCTGGTGGCAGGA
>JAIROL010000230.1 GCA_031257565.1 Tannerella sp.
ATTACTTTAGATAGTCATTACGGTATTGAGTAGGGGTTTTCCCAAATTCTTCCTTGAAGTATTTGTTAAAATATTTTATATCATTGAAGCCGACCATCCATGAAATCTCCGAAACGGTATGAGCGCCTGTTTGCAACAGTTGTGCAGCGCGCTTCAAGCGAATGGAACGGATAAAATGATTGGGCGTTTGCCCGGTGATAGACTGGAATTTCGGGTACATGCAACTCCTGCTCATCCCCAAATCCCTGCTCAGGTCGTCGTTTGAATAATCGGGATTGTCGATGTTTTTTTCAATCAGTTGAAGCGCTTTTCTGATAAATTCTTCATCCAGCGAAGTAGTAGTAATGCTGCCCGGCTGTACATTTATCGCCTCGCGGAAAAGTCTTTTTCGTTTTTCCTGCTGTTCTATCAGCATTTCTATGCGCGTATGGAGGACTTCAAAGTTGAACGGTTTGGAAATATACGAATCGGCTCCGGCTCTGTAACTGTCAATCTTTGCCTCGTCCGACAGACGGGCTGTCAGCAGGATGACCGGAATATGCGAGGTTTGCAGGTTGTTTTTGATTTTTTCGCACAACTCAAGACCGTTCATTTCGGGCATCATCAAATCGCTAATGATGAGGTCGGGATATTTTCGGGAGGCTATTTCCAGTCCCTGTTTGCCGTCGCCGGCTTGCAACATATTGAATTGACCGCTTAACTGTTCGACCAGGAAACGTCTGAATTCTTCATTGTCTTCCACTATCAATAAAGTTTTCCTGTCCGGCTCTTTTTGCGCGTTTTCTTCCTGTTCGACAATTTCCTTGCTTCCCCTCCCTTTCAAATCTATCGGAATAGAAACGTAGAAGACGCTGCCTTCGTTGATTTTGCTGCTGACGCCGATTTTGCCTTCATGCAATAAAACGTATTCTTTTACCAAATGCAACCCTATCCCGGAACCCATGATATTGGGGTCGTTTTTACTGCTTTGATAAAAGCGCTCGAAGATGGAGTTGAGGTCTTTTTCGTCGATTCCGCGTCCGGTATCCGAAATCTGCACGGTGACATATTCCCGCCCGCCGTCTTCCGTTTGCCTGATAATCGTGGAAATGGAACCTCCGTCCGGCGTAAATTTCAAGGCATTGGCATATATATTGTTCAACACCTTTTGCATTTTACTTTTATCAAAAACAATGTCGAGTTTCGGACATTCGCTTTCCAGCGTAAGGTTAATATCCCGGTTCATCGTGGCGTCTTTGAAAGCGGAATAAATATATTCAACGAATCCGACGAAGTCGTTACGGTTCAATTTCAGTTTTTCGCCTCCCATTTCCAGCTTCCGGAAATCCAGCAGTTGATTGATTAATTCGAGCATCTCGCCGGCATGACTATAAATGGCTTTCAACCTGTCTTTTATTGTTCCTTCCGACTGTTGAATCAAGACGCTCAACGGCGTCATGATCAAAGTAAGCGGCGTGCGAAATTCGTGGCTGATGTTCGTAAAAAACCGGAATTTCATCTGGTCTAATTCTTCTTTTTGCTTTTCACGTTCGAGCGCTTCCCGTTCGGTCTGTTTTTTCTTCTTCCTTTTGTGCAGATAGATAAAAAGGCGACAAAGAACGGCAACTAATAATAAGATATAAACAATGTAAGCATAGATTGTCGTCCAAAACGGCGGAGTGATGACGATGGCTATTTCGGCAGCTTCGTCGCACCATACCTTGTCATTATTAGCCGTATAGACAATCAATTTGTACCGTCCGGGAGGCAAACCGGTATAGGAAGCGGTTCCCAGTCCGGAGGTTGCCGTTTCGTTCCAGCCTTTATCGTAATTTTCCAGCTTGTACCTGTAATAAGTCCTTGACGGATTGACGAAATTCAGACCGGAAAATTCAAACGAAATGAAATTTTCCTTGTATGTCAATTGAATTTCTTTTGTCCGGTTTATCGGGTTTTCAAGGATAATATGTTTGTTTAGCTCGACGCCTTCTTTGACCGTCGAATTAAACAGTTTGAAGGCCGTGAAAACCGGTCTGTTTTTGCTTGGATTGTATTGTATGTTAGCGGGATTGAAAGTGTTGAATCCGTTGTATCCGCCAAAATAAAGGTCGCCGTTTTTACTTTTCAACGAGGCTTTTTCAAAGAACGTCCCATTCTGCAGCCCGTCGTTCGCATCAAAATTGACGAAAGAAAATTCGTATCCGCCGGCCTGTTCTTTTATTTCGATTTTAGTGACGCCGTTGACGGACGCAGCCCAGCAGGCGCCCTCGTTGTCTTCCTGAATGGCGACTACGGAACGGTTCGGCAATCCGTCTTCCATACCAATCGTATAAACTTGTTTTCTCTGTTTGTCCCATATTCGTATTCCCTGCTCCGTGCCGAACCATTCCAGCGAACGGCTGTCTTTCAAAATACAGTTGTAACCGATACTGGAACTCGCAAATTTAGGATTACCGGGATCGTCGATATCGGGAATATATATTTTGTCGTTTTGTGTGTCGTAATAAAAAATCCCGTTTTCGCCGTAAGCGGCAAAAGTATGGTCGTCAACGGGATAAAAATTGAATACCTTTTTATGAAGACTTATTTGGGGATGTTTATCGCGCAGCATGGCGATTTTTCCCGTTTGAATGTCCAACTCGCCTACTCCCTGATTGCCGACGCTTACCCAAAAACGCCCGCCGGCGTCTTCATAGATGGCTCTCGAAATATTCTGATTGGCATAGACATTCCGGTCAATCGTCGATTTGTTGTACGTTTTTACGTTTTTCCCGTCGATGCAATAAAACCCGTTCAGGAAGGTGCCGACCCACAGGCGTTTTTTGCTGTCGCGATACAGCGAAAGGCAAAGGTTGCCGGAGAGGAATCCGTCAAACGCCTCGCATATCTTTCCCGTAGCCGGATGATAACGCAAAACGCCGTTATATAAGCTTCCGAAAAGGATTGTGCCGTCTTCGTCTTCCAGAAAACAGCGTATGGATTCGTTTGTAACCGGCGTTTCCCTGTGCATAGTTTGAAACAGTTTGAACTTTTTCATGCCCGGATGCCGGTAGCACAGTCCCTGCCAGAGCATGCCCGCCCAGAAACCGTTATCCTTATCGACAAACACGCACTGAATATCGTTGGTCAGGGTTCCGCCGTTCTCTAATTTCAGCCCGTCTAAAATTGTGATTTGATGCGTCCGGCTGTCGATTTTCCTCAATCCCGACCAGGATGTTCCGACCCAGACATTGCCGTCGGCGTCCAGATCCATGCAGGTAAAGAAGTTGGAAGGACCTTCGATACTTGCGACGTCTTTCCACGTTTTATGGGTACGGTCGTAAAACGAAACGCCGTTGTTGTGCATGATCCATACGTCGCCCGCGTCTGTCGGGCGGATAAACAGGCGGTTTGTGGCTTCCGTTATCTTTCCGGCGAAATGAGTGTCGTTCATGATAAAGTCCTCCGAAGCGCCGTCCCGGCAACGAAGCAATCCGCTTGAATACATTATCCAGTACAGGTTCTTGTATTGCGCCAGTTCATAAGGAATGCCGTACTGCCCGACGGACAGACTGTCGCCCGATTCGACCGTTTGCAGTTTTCCTGCCGAAATATCATAGAAAAGGAAAGCATTGTCTTCGGTCAAAAACCAGTAGTTTTTCGAATTGTCGATAAACAGGTTTTTGATTCTCCGGTCGACGCCGAATGATTTCAGTACGCCGTCAATATCATATTCAAAACGGTTGCTCTTCAGGTCGAACAGCGAAAGATGATCAGGCGCTTTCATCCAGATGCGTTCTTCGATATCGCAGTATTCTTTGAAAACGGAACGTTCGGTCAGGAACTCCGTATAATTCCACGGATACACTTTTCGCCGGTCGTAGTAGAAATGTTCGAACGTAGCGCCGTTATAGATATTCAGGTTGGAAAGCGTCCGGATGGCAATGCGTCCGTCGGGAATCTGAATGAAATTCCGTATCTGATTGTCGGACAAGCCGTCCACAATATTCAAATGGCGGAATACGTATTGCGAATATACCTCCTGATTGATTCCCGACAGAGTAAACAGCAAGAAGCCAAGATATTTACATAATCTGTACATATATTTATTTTTTGATGCAAAATTACGAAAAACGGCATTCATAATTGGGGCATATAGTCCGATTCTATATACTGTTTTGTCCGGTATCACAATCCGGTATCACAATATGGATATGTTAAAGCGCAACATGCAGTTGATTAATCAACACTTGTATGTATCTTTGCGCCATGACTTATAAAGAACATTCTCCCGATTTCCGACTGTCTCCGTTCATTGAAACCTATTGGACGACAGACAGTTTCGTTGAAAACGGAGAATCTTCAAAGATTCTTCCGGATGGTTGTGTAGACATTATTTTTTCTTTTGACGACGTTGCGGATACCGTTCATTCCGCCATTGTCGGCAGGCGACGCCTACTCTCGCAAGAAATAAGCAAACTAATACAAAAAACCGAACTGCCAAAGCGGAATGATATTGTCGTAGCCAAACTCAATGTTGTCCCTGACCACAAATCCGCGTTCAACATCTTTTATCTGCTTTTTGCTCTTGCTTTTTCCGCCGACTTCAAAAGTCATGCCGTCAATCCTGAAATCGGAAACAGGCGAAATGCAAACTTCGTGCTTTGTCCGCAACTGATTGAAAAAGAATGTTTCGCGTACATTGCCAATATCGGGCGTGGCGCCTGCAAGATTATGCAGTAAATTGCTGTTGTCTAAATACACCTTATCTACTTTATCCCAACTTTCGCTACGCAGTTGTCCAATCAGTCCGGCCTCTTCAATATACAGAAAATAATCGGCGATATTGTTTCTGCTTGTTTCCAAAACAGCGGCAATCTGTGTAAAATTAGGTTTGAAAGGTACGCTTTTGGCAATCACAGCCATCAGTTGTTTGAGTTTACGTCCTGTTGCTACATTCATACTGGCAAATTGCGGAATATCAACTTCAAGTGTCTGATTTACAATCTGCCTGATGCGAATTGCAAAATCTTCGTCCTGCATAAAAGGATAGTATCCCTGCCTGATATATTCCTCGAAAAGCGGCAATGGATGCACAATTTCAGGGATTTCTACTTTGTGCTGCACAATTTCAGCAAGCGAAAAAACGGGTGCGGTTACATTTTTATACATCGACAAAAATTCACGGAAGGAAAGTCCATACATGTGATACATCACAGCGCGGCGGCTCAAATCGGCAACTCCCTTTTTTATATCAAGAATCGACGAACATGTAAAAACCACTTTCAATTGCGGGTGGTAGTCGTAAATCAATTTCAATTCGCGCGACCAGTCGGCATATTTGTGAATTTCGTCGATAAAGAGCGTTTTTCCGCCGCGTTTTTCAAATTCATCGGCCAAATCAAGCAATCGTTTATCGGCAAAATAGAAATCGTCAGCCACTACATAAAGTGTGTCTGCTGTCTGTAAATCAAGTTTTATGTGCTGCAACACCAAAGTAGTTTTTCCCACGCCCCGCGCCCCTGTAAGCCCAATCATTCGGGTGTTCCAGTTGATTTCGTTGAAGATAGAGCGTTGAAAATCAGTGTTCGTTTCACGCAATAGCTTATGAAAATGTACTTTTAACTGTTCCATAACTGAAAATATTTTCCGCAAAGATATGATTTTTTGCACGAATACAGTGCGTTTTTTTGAAAAGTTGCATTTTTTTTATGCGGTCGTTGAGTGTCGGCTACCCCTGTGATTATTTTATCCGGTTTACCGATCGTGTTGAGCATAAAACCAATACAATCTTTACTCCTGAGCAGGATTGCAAAAATACAAGATTTCTTTATCAGATGCTGCAAATAGGGGTCATTCTCAATTTTATTCGAGAAACAATGGCGTATTTGGGAAAATGACTCCCGAAAGCGTAAATCGGCAGTTGAAAAAATATGCTGCCATTGCCTGTCGAAGCAGTGCAGATGGCGCTGTTCAACGACAGCAAAAGAAATCTTCCAATACAAATGAGAGAAATCTTTCGATGTTATCGAAAGATTTGGTACCCTCTATATAAGAAATCTATTTCTTATTTTGTTTTTTCATTATCAACGAATAATGGTACCTTTGCGCGAAATAATTTTAATAAAATACGATGTTACGACAAGAAGAAATATCAAATGTCATTGATGCACAATGGACGGAATTTTTGAAAGAAGACAGTGGTTTTGAACGGGAAATTCTACATCAAATACCTGTTGTACAGTCATTTGCGACAATTATTACAGGTATCCGCCGTGCGGGGAAAAGTACGCTGTTATTGCAAATCCTGCGGGAAAAGTACGAAACGGCGGTCTATCTGCATTTTGACGACATTCGTTTGGCGGCTTTTGAAACAGGCGATTTTGTCCGCCTGCACAGCGAAATCGTAAAACGAGGCGTAAAAGTCGTATTTTTTGACGAAATCCAATTCATAAACGGATGGGAGCTTTATGTAAATCAACTGCTTAGAGAAAAGTACACGGTTTTCGTTACAGGTTCAAATGCCACGATGTCGAGCGCAGAAATGGGTACACACCTCACCGGCAGGCATCTGTCTGTTGAGCTTTTTCCATTTTCTTACACCGAATATATCCATTTCCTGAAAAAGGAGAACAACACGGAGGCAATTGAAAAATATTTGCAAACCGGCGGCATACCGGAGTTTGTAAAAACAGGTGTTTCACGCATTTTAAACACGTTGATTGATGATATTTTGTGGCGCGATATTGCCGTGCGGCACGCCGTGCGAGACATTGCCTCGCTACGACAACTGACTGTTTTTTTGCTTACCAATATCAGCAGTATGTTTTCGGCAAGCAAATTAGCAGGGATGTTTGGTATTAAGTCGCCAAGCACGTTGTTAGAATATTTTTCGTATCTGAAAGAGGCCTGTCTGTTTGACTTTGTGCCGCTTTTCAGCGAATCATTAAAAGTGCAGGCGCGAAATCCCAAAAAAGTGTACACAATGGATTTGGGATTGTACTCGCAAAACGCCATTTCAACGAGTGAAAACAGTGGCAGACGTATGGAAAACCTTGTGTTTTTGAAGTTACGCCGCTCTTATAAAGATATTTTTTATTTTCAGGCTAAAGGAGAGTGCGATTTTGTTGTGCTTGAAAAAAATACGGTAACACAGGCCATACAGGTTTGTTGGAACATTACCGACGAAAATTTTCAGCGGGAGTATAACGGATTGACGGAAGCCATGCAAAGATTTAATCTCGCTTATGGACAAATAGTTACATTAAACCAGTCGGACAAATTTGAAGAAAACGGAAGAACAGTAGAACTTGTGCCTGCAAGTGATTTTTTAACAAAATAGGAACAATCGGTATTGCCTTTTGACCTCACATTCAATCTTGTGGCGCATCGCGTTTATACGCGCAAGGGCAGCGTACAGATGACGCTGTTCAGCGGTCGGCTTGAAGTGTGGAATTAAAATCAATATGATTATCCTCAAAGCGACCTATTGTAAATTTTTGATTTTCACCCGCGCGATCTGCCTGTCTTTGCCAAGCTGGTTTTTTTTTATTTTTTTCGTGATAAAATATTTTTTCGTAAGTTTAAAGCTGTAACTTTGTAGCTTGAAGCATCAATAAAGAAAAATAGATAGATATATGGATACAAAGATTCAGGAACTGACTGATAAAATCTACAAAGAAGGCGTAGAGAAAGGTAATGAGGAGGCTAACAGAATTATCGCAGCTGCAAGGGAGCAGGAAGAAACCGTTATTCGCGGAGCGGAGGATAAAGCTAAGCAAATAATTGCAGATGCGGAAAAAAAAGCGGAAGGATTGAAGAGAAATACCGAAGCGGAATTGCGTTTATTTGCATCTCAGGCAGTAGAGGCGTTGAAAAGTGAAGTGGCGAATCTTATAACGGATCAAATTGTAACCGATAATATAAAAGCGACGACGATGGACGTGGCCTTTATGCAGAAGATCATGCTTGAAATCGCAAAGGAGTGGGTGAAAAATGAAGAACTTACGATTCGAACGGCAGATCAAAAATCCTTAACGGATTATTTCGAAGCAAACGCTAAAGGGTTGCTTGACAAAGGAGTAAAGATTGAACAGGTAAATGGTAAAAAGACTTCGTTTATGTTGATTCCTGCTGATGGAGCTTATAAAATAAGTTTCGGAGAAGAGGAGTTTATTGCCTATTTTAAAGAATTTTTGCGTCCACAATTGATTGAAATGCTTTTCTGATGAGTAAATACTATTGTTTAATAGCAGGATTACCTTCCGTTACACTTGACGATGTGAAATTGACCTGTCCGGTTCCGGCATTTAAGACGGAACTGGATACTATACTATCAGATCAGGACAAGCTGTTGATGCGCTGGCTCTTTTTTAAATATGATAATCATAATCTGTTATCCTTTTTGAGGAAGAGACCCGGATATAAATTTGACGGAAGAGGCGAATTTTCCGAAGAAGAGATCCGTGAGATCTGCGATCTTCTGAAAGAAGAGGATAAAACGCCGGAAAACATATCGGTTCCTGCCTATTTTGCTAAATTTGTAAGAAGGTATTATGCGCGCTTTGAAGAAACGGAATCGATCGAATTTCAACTGTTGGAAGATTATATATCCGCTTTGTATTACAGTGAAGCGATTGAATGCAGGAATGTTTTTCTTTCTTCATGGTTTGAAATGAATCTTAATATCGGAAATATTCTGACGGCACAGAATTGTCAAAAATACGGGCTGGATAAAAGCAGTTATATCATAGGGGAAAACGAGATAGCCCGACAGCTGCGCCAGTCAAGCGCACGGGATTTTAATATCGGAAAAACATTTGATTATGTGGCTGAAGTTGTGCAGATTGCAGAAGATCAGGATTTGATAATGCGCGAGAAACGTCTGGATGTTATGCGCTGGAAATGGCTTGATGACAATACGTTTTTTAAGACATTCGATATTGAGAGCGTGATTGCATATATGTTACGCCTTGAGATGATCGAACGCCGGATCTTATTAGATAAGATACGCGGCGAAAAAACTTTCCGCAAACTTGTTTCGGATATGAAACGGGAAAGTTCGAACACATTGGAAGAATTCAAGAAAAATAATAGATAAATTATGGCTGCTAAAGGAATTGTAAAAGGTATTGTTTCGAATCTTGTGACGGTAGAAGTTGATGGCGCCGTTTCGCAGAATGAGATATGTTATATTACTACAGGTAATGTGCGTCTGATGTCGGAAGTTATTAAGATTATCGGGAAAAATGCTTATGTACAGGTGTTTGAAAGTACGCGTGGAATGAAAGTCGGCGACGAGGCCGAATTTATGGGACATATGCTTGAAGTGACGCTGGGACCGGGTATGTTATCGCGCAATTATGACGGATTACAGAATGATCTGGATAAGATGGACGGAGTTTTTCTTCGTCGCGGAGAATATACGTTTCCATTGGATAAGGAGCGCTTATGGGATTTCAAGCCGTTGTCAAAAGTCGGCGACAGAGTGATTGCCGGTTCGTGGCTGGGAGAAGTGGAGGAGAACTCGCAGCCGCACCGGATCATGGTTCCTTTTACTTTTGAGGGCGCCTGTCAGGTGAAATCCGTTGTTGCCGCCGGAAAATATACAATTGAACAGGCGGTTGCTGTTGTTACGGATGAAGCCGGAGACGAGCATGAGATTACAATGACACAAAAATGGCCTGTTAAAAAGCCCGTTATGTGTTATAAAGAAAAACCTCGTCCCTATAAATTGCTGGAAACAGGCGTGCGTATCATCGATACGGTTAATCCTATTGTGGAAGGAGGTACAGGATTTATTCCGGGGCCGTTCGGAACGGGAAAAACCGTGCTTCAACATGCCATATCAAAACAGGCGGAAGCTGATATTGTGATTATGGCCGCTTGTGGTGAACGAGCGAATGAGGTAGTTGAGATCTTTGTGGAATTTCCCGAACTGGTAGATCCGCATACGGGGCGTAAATTGATGGAGCGTACCGTTATTATTGCGAACACGTCGAATATGCCCGTTGCGGCGCGCGAGGCTTCTGTTTATACGGCGATGACGATTGCGGAATATTACCGTACCATGGGGCTGAAAGTACTTTTGATGGCAGACTCTACGTCGCGTTGGGCGCAGGCGTTGCGCGAGATGTCCAACCGTCTGGAGGAATTACCCGGACAGGACGCATTCCCGATGGATCTATCCGCTATTGTAGCAAACTTCTATGCCCGTGCCGGAATGGTTGTTCTGGAGAATGGAAATACCGGGTCGGTAACCTTTATCGGTACGGTTTCTCCGGCAGGGGGAAACCTGAAAGAGCCTGTTACCGAAAATACCAAGAAGGTGGCGCGTTGTTTCTATGCACTGGAACAGGCGCGTGCCGACCGTAAACGTTATCCGGCCGTGAACCCGATAGACAGTTATTCAAAATATCTTGAATATCCTGAATTTAACGAATATATCGCCAAACATATATCGCCGGACTGGATCGATATGGTGAATGAAGTAAAGACTCGCATGCAACGCGGGAAAGAGATTTCCGAACAGATAAATATCCTTGGAGATGACGGCGTTCCGGTAGATTATCATGTTATATACTGGAAATCGGAATTGATCGATTTCGTGATATTACAGCAAGATGCATTTGACGCTATCGATGCGGTTTGCCCGCTGGAACGACAGGAATATATGCTTAAAAGGGTTATTAAGCTGTGTCGCTCGGAATTTCTATATGCAAACTTTACAGAGGTATCCGAATATTTTAAGAAACTGATCAATTTATTTAAACAAATGAACTATTCGGAATACAAGAGCGAGAAATTTAACGATTATGACAGGCAGGTTGATGCGTTGATCGAGGAAAGAATCTGTTCGTAAAGTTGAAGAAATAAAAAATAAACAATAAAATATGGCAACAAAAGCGTTTCAAAAAATATTCACCAGGATTACCCGTATCACAAAAGCTACATGTTCATTAAAGGCTACAGGCGTAGGATATGACGAACTGGCTTCGGTAGACGGAAAACTTGCGCAGGTGGTAAAAATCGAAGGGGATGAGGTTACATTACAGGTTTTTTCAGGAACTGAAGGTATCCGTACAAATGCGGAAATTGCGTTTATGGGAAAGGCTCCTGCGTTGAAGGTGGGCGATCAGTTGTCCGGACGATTTTTTAACGCTTACGGCGAGCCGGTTGACGGAGGCCCTGTCCCTGAAGGGCGTGAAGTAGAGATTGGCGGTCCGTCCGTAAATCCTGTACGTCGTAGACAACCCTCGGAGCTTATTGCCACAGGTATTGCAGGCATAGACCTTAACAATACACTGGTTACCGGACAGAAGATACCATTTTTCGCAGATCCTGACCAGCCGTTTAATCAGGTTATGGCGCTTGTGGCTTTACGTGCTCAATCCGATAAAATCGTGCTTGGAGGTATGGGGATGACAAATGATGATTATCTGTTTTTTAAAAATACGTTCAGTAATGCCGGCGCCCTTGACCGTATTGTAAGTTTTATCAATACGACGGAAGACCCGTCCGTAGAACGTATTCTCGTACCGGATATGGCTTTGACGGCAGCAGAATATTTTGCTGTGGAGAAGAATGAAAAGGTACTTGTTCTTCTTACGGACATGACGAACTATGCCGATGCTTTGGCTATTGTATCAAACCGTATGGATCAAATACCGTCAAAGGATTCCATGCCGGGATCCCTTTATTCCGATCTGGCAAAAATTTATGAAAAGGCTGTTCAGTTTCCCGATGGAGGCTCGATAACAATCATTGCGGTGACGACTCTTTCCGGCGGCGATATTACTCATGCCGTACCCGACAATACCGGATATATAACGGAAGGGCAGTTGTACTTGCGTCGCGACAGCGATGTCGGTAAAGTTATTGTTGATCCGTTCCGTTCGCTTTCACGCTTGAAACAGCTGGTTACGGGAAAGAAGACCCGCGAGGATCATCCGCAGATAATGAATGCCGCCGTGCGACTATATGCTGACGCCGCCGATGCAAAGACAAAGATGGAGAATGGCTTTGATTTGACGGATTACGATAATCGTACACTGGCGTTTGCAAAAGATTATTCGGAAAAGCTGCTGGCAATCGATGTGAATCTTAATACAACGGAAATGCTCGATGTTGCATGGCAATTGTTTGCCAGGCATTTTACGCCTGCGGAAGTGAATATTAAACAGGAATTAGTCGATAAATACTGGAAGAACAGTGGACAATGAGTCGCGAATCACTAATTAACTTAGAGAATGGCAATAACATTTCAATATAATAAGACTTCGCTCCAGGGACTTGAAAAACAGCTGAAAATACGGGAGCGCGCTTTGCCTACGATAAAGAGCAAGGAAAACGCGCTGCGTCTCGAAGTGAAACGTACAAGGGACGAAATGATTGCTTTGGAGGAGAAACTGGAGAACGACATCCGGAGTTATGAATCTATGGCTGCTTTGTGGAGCGAATTTGATCCGGATTTGATCGCCGTTAAGAATGTGGCCTTATCTTCCGGAAAAATCGCCGGAGTTGTCGTCCCGGTTTTAGACGATATCGCATTTGACGTGAAATCTTTCAGTTTATTTAATAAGCCGTCCTGGTTCTTTGATGGGATAAATGTTCTTAAAACATTGGTTTCGACCGGTATTGAAGCAGAATTTACAGGTCTGAAACTTGGTATGCTGGAACATGCCCGTCGTAAAACGACGCAGAAACTGAATCTGTTTGAAAAGGTACAAATACCCGGTTACAAAGATGCGATCCTTAAGATAAAACGATTTATGGAAGACGAAGAAAGTTTGTCTAAATCGTCTCAAAAGATCATGCGCGCCAATCAGGAAAAACGCAAAAAAAAGGAGGAAGAATCATGATTGTGAAAATGAACAAATACGTCTGGCTGGTATATCATAAAGAATACGCCGCTTTTTTAGAGCGTTTACGAGCGCTTGGCGTCGTTCATGTAAAACGCTCCAGGCCGACACAGGATCATCCGGTTATACAAGGATTAAAAACGGAAGATAGACGTATAAAGACCCAGCTCGATTATCTGAACGGTTTACTTGACGCTGAAGATGCGAAGCTGAAAGCGGATAAAAAGAGCCGCCGGGAGGCTGTTCCCGGAAATGATGCGATAAAACCTGTGGAAGCGGAAAAGATTTTATTCTCACGAGCGGAATGCGAGATTCTGCTTGGCAGGATTGAAGATATGAGGGAAAAAAGTAATAAAATACAGTCATCTCTGTTATCAAGGGAAAAAGAGCGCGACGCAATCGCCGTATGGGGCGATTTCAGTTACAGTAATCTTGTACATCTGCGTAGCGCCGGATACAACGTCGAGTTTTATACTTGTCCCCTGTCGCATTATGACGAATCATGGGAGGCAGATTATAATGCCGTCGTTATTAATACGGTACTGTCGGTTGTCTATTTTATAACCATTACGCCCTCCGGCTTGGAACTGTCTATTAATGCCGATAAGGCGAAAATGCCGTTGAAGGATTACCGACGCCTTTGCGACGAGATCGAACAGGAAGGTAAAAATAAAGAGGAAATAGATACGCGCTTGCTCGAAATAGCGCAAAAAAATTATCATTCTCTCAAAAATATGAGAACGGAAGTGGAGAATGAACTGACATGGCATGATGCGCTTGTTCAGACAGTGCACGGGGCCGATGATAAATGGATGCTTCTGGAAGGATGGGTACCTGACGATAAGACTGCAGAAATGGAAAAATCGCTGAGAGATTCAGGGTATTTCTATCTGAAGATGGATATAGCGGAAGATGATGCGATTCCGATAGCGTTGCGGAATAATAAGTTTACAAGGTTGTTCGAACCGATTACGCGACTTTATTCTTTGCCCAATTATAAGGAATTTGACCCGACCCCGTTGTTCGCTCCGTTCTTTATGTTGTTTTTCGGACTATGCCTGGGCGACGGAGGTTACGGATTGCTTCTGATACTGGCTGCAGTTATCCTGAAACCCAAAGTCGGCGAGAGTATAAAGTCGATAATGACGCTGGTTTTGTATTTTGGTATAACGACGCTTGTCGTCGGTACGCTGACAGGCACGTTTTTCGGATTTTCCATTATGGAAGTCGAAGCGCTGTCTTCGATCAGGAACTATTTTATTACAACGGATAATCTGATGATCATATCGCTTGTTATCGGTTTCTTTCATGTGATTTATGCCAAATTCATAGCGGCATTGAAAATAAAGATACAAAGAGGATTCAAATACAGCCTTTCCGCATTTGCCTGGATATTTGTCATACTTGCATTTGCCTGTATTTTTGTCTTGCCGATGGCGGACATACGGCTATCCGGGCCGGTCGAATATATTTTGTATGGGATCATTATACTTTGCGGCGCTATCGTATTATTTTATAATACTCCCGGGAAAAATATATTTTTTAATTTTGGTTCCGGTTTGTGGGCAGCTTATAATACCGTGTCGGGATTAGTGGGCGACGTCCTTTCTTATATACGCTTGTATGCGATAGGTCTTACCAGCGCATTGCTTGGAGGAGTTTTCAATTCTATGGCTATCGATATGACGGCCTCCATGAATCCGTTTGTGAGATGGTTGCCGATGTTGCTGATCCTGTTAGTCGGACATGCCTTGAATATAGGACTTAGCCTGATCAGTTCGCTGGTACATCCTCTGCGTCTTACTTATGTGGAATATTACAAAAATTCCGAATTTGAAGGAGGAGGGCTTGATTATAAACCATTTAAAAAAATATAAAACAAAAATAATAACTTAAAAAAACAGAAGATTATGGAACCAATAGTATTAGCTTACGTAGGAGTAGCTTTCATGGTAGGATTGAGCGGTATCGGCAGCGCTTATGGTCTGACAATATGCGGAAATGCTGTTGTAGGAGCAATGAAAAAAGCGCCGGAAAAGATGGGCTCTTATATAGGACTTAGCGCGCTGCCCAGTTCACAGGGGCTTTATGGGTTTGTTGCCTATATGATGGTGCAACAGTACCTTGTAGCCGATATATCCTGGATCGTTGCAGCAGGTATTTTCGGAGCAGGATTGCTGACGGGATTTGGAGGCTTTTTCTCCGCTGTGCGACAGGGACAGGTCTGCGCCAATGGCGTTTCAGCTACGGCGGCAGGACATAACGTCTTTGCCGCAACAATGGTAATGGCCGTATTCCCGGAGTTGTATGCCATCCTGGCGCTTGTCGTTTCCATACTTATAGCGGGAACATTTGCCTGAATTATAAGCTGCGCCGCATAGCAGAAACAGGAAAAATACGGTAGTATCATGAATTGTATGATCAGGAAAATTACATATCTTATTATCAATAACATACGAAATGAGATCAACCAATTTGAAACACTATCAAAAATACCTTCTTATGAATGTCAGAAAAGTTTTATCTGTCGCGATTGTTTTTTTATCTGTCGGTCATTACCTGTTTTCCGAAGATGTGCGACGGGAGCGGAGCGAAATTCTTGGCGGCGATATCGCGGCAGTCGGTCATTACCTGTTTTCCGAAGATGTGCGACGGGAATATTTACTCGAAAAAGAATGGAAGTTTTCACGCGAAGACGATGATGCATTTGTCAACGAATCTTTTGATGATAAAAAATGGGAATCTGTTACTGTCCCGCACGATTGGGCCATATATGGTCCATTCGGTTCGCAGAACGACGTACAGCATGTGGCTATAACGCAGGATGGTCAAAAAGAGGCGCTGGAGCATGCCGGGCGTACCGGCGGTTTGCCTTTTGTCGGAGCAGGATGGTATCGCCTGAAATTTGATGTGCCGTTTTTCACGAAAGGAGAGCGGGTAACGCTGCTTTTTGATGGCGCAATGAGTAATGCCCGCGTCTATGTTAACGGAAAAGAAGCGGGTTACTGGCCGTATGGCTATAACTCGTTTTATTTTGATATCACCGATTATTTACACCAAAGCGGCAAGAATACGCTTGCAGTACGTTTGGAGAACCCGCCCGAATCGTCGCGATGGTATCCTGGCGCCGGGATATACCGGAATGTACATCTGATTGTAACGAACGAAGTACATATTCCCTTGTGGGGGACGCAGATACAAACGCCTGTGGTCAGGAAGGAGAGCGCCAAGGCGCTCATCAGGACGAAGCTCGAATACCCTGCGGGGATGGACGCCGGACGATTAGAACTGAAAACCGACATTCTTGATCCCAAAGGCGAAGTGTTTGAAACAGTTTCTTCCTTAATAGACCCGGAGTTGCTTGTTGATGGCTGGTATGAAAACAGAATCCGGATTACGGATCCTGATTTGTGGACTCCGCAGACGCCCTTCCTGTACACGGCTGTGTCCCGCCTTTATATGGACGGCGAGTTAAGGGATCGATACGAGACGCGTTTCGGCATTCGTTCGATTGAAATACGTCCGGACGACGGTTTTTATCTCAATGGCGAGAAAACCTGGTTTAAGGGCGTATGCAATCACCACGATCTGGGTCCGCTGGGAGCGGCCGTCAATGAAGCCGCTATCCGTCGTCAGTTACGTATACTCAAGGACATGGGGTGTAACGCTATACGAACATCTCATCACATGCCGGCTCCGGAATTGGTTCGTGCCTGCGACGAGATGGGATTTATGGTGATGGCCGAAAGTTTTGACGAATGGAAAACGGCAAAATGTAAAAACGGATATAACCTCTATTTTGACGAATGGGTAGAGAAAGATATTGTAAACCTCCTGCATCAGTTTCGGAATAATCCGAGCATAGTGATGTGGTGTACCGGAAATGAAGTCCCTGATCAGACGGCAGAAGGAGGCGTTTATCTGGCCCGTATGCTGCAGGATATATGCCATCGGGAAGACCCGACACGCCCTGTCACATGTGGTATGGACAGAGGAAAGGCGGTTATAAATAATAATTTTGCCGCTCTTCATGACGTAGTCGGATTTAATTACCGCTTGCATGTATATGACGAGGCATATCAGAAGCTGCCTCAACAGATACTGTTAGGGAGCGAAACGGCTTCGACTGTCAGTTCGCGGAGCGTTTATAAATTCCCTGTAGAGAGGAAAGCAGATGCTAAATATAGCGATCATCAGAGTAGCGGTTATGATGTGGAGCATTGTAACTGGTCAAATCTGCCGGAAGATGATTTTATACAGCACGAAGACCGTCCGTATTGCATCGGAGAGTTCGTATGGACAGGATTTGACTATCTGGGCGAGCCTACGCCTTATTATATCGACTGGCCAAGCCACAGTTCTCTTTTTGGAATTATAGATTTGGCCGGTATTCCGAAAGATCGTTATTATCTATACCGCAGTCATTGGAATAAGGAAAAAGAGACGTTGCATATACTGCCTCACTGGACATGGCCCGGACGCGAAGGCGAAGTGACGCCGATATTTGTTTATACAAACTATCCGTCTGCGGAATTGTTTATAAACGGCGTCAGTCAGGGTCGAAAGACAAAAGATCTGAATGTGACGCTTGAAAACAGCGATAATGACGAAGCCAAAGTTTCGTTTACACGCCAGAAACGTTATCGTCTGATGTGGATGGATACGAAATACGAACCCGGAACAGTGAAAGCAGTCGCTTATGATGACGAAGACAAGGCGGTCGCCGAGAAGGAAGTGCATACGGCAGGTAAGCCGTATCGCATCGTTTTATCTTCAGATCGTAAAAACCTGACTGCCGATGGACGCGATCTGGCATTTATCCGTGTACGTGTAGTTGACAGGAACGGAAATCTTTGTCCGGATGACGCCAGAACAATACGCTTCAAAGTAAAGGGAGTCGGCAAATACCGTGCGGCGGCAAACGGAGATCCTGTATGTCTTGAACAGTTTCATCTTCCCCGGATGCCTGTTTTCAAAGGAGAGCTAACGGCTATTGTACAGACGCTGGAAAATCAAGCCGGAGATATTATCTTTGAAGCATCTGCCGGGTCGCTGGGCAGTTCGGAGATAAGATTAGTCAGCGAATAATAACAGTTGAACCGGAAAATCAAACCGGAGATATTATCATTGAAGCATCTGCCGGAGGACCGGGCAGTTCCGGGATAAGATTAGTCGGCGAACAATACTTTTCTGTTTTCAGATGATGCCCCGTCTGTTCAACGGGGAATGAATCATATCCGAATCCTTTCATCACAATACCGTCAATAAAAAGATTCAGGCAGAATGTCATCAATATGGTCGCATATAGAATCTTGATATTTATTCGTTTGGTTGTCTGATAGATAACCGTTATGATAGAAGTCAGTAAGAATGCCATGATGATCCGGTTTATTACGTGGCCGGAAGCAAATGTACCTGTTATGCTTTCGACCGGACGAAGGATTGATGCGTTTGTCGTATATCCGGCTATGATAGCGTTGAAATCGACGGCATGCGTCATCATCAGTATTCCGGCAACGAAGGCTATAGACGCTGTTGTCGTAAGAACGAAAGCGAATATTCGCGTTACTTTCGAGCGATTTTCCGTTATATAGATAAAATACCGGGCAAGCAGTATCGATATGAAAGGGTATGCCGACAGGATATACATGCTTCTTTCACCCGGCAGAACGGTATGGAAAAAAATAATACATACGGCGGCCACGATACTGAATCTTTTTACTTTTTCGATGGATAAAAACCAGTTCCGCGCGTCGTTCATAATTTGCCTGAAAGATTTGCCGGGCATACGCCATTTTGCTCCGAATAATGAAAATATAAACAGTACAGTCCAGGGAATAAAGCCGCAGAGAAGAGCGCCGAAATTATATAATACGCTTTTTACGTATCCCGGTGCATTACCCGTGTCGCCTGGGTTCAAATCAAAAAGACGCCCGAAGTCCCCGGTAAGAATTATGTCGGGAAAAACGTATCCTCCCTGCTTGTATGCAGCGGCATACCATATCACGGGAATAAACATGGATGAAATTCCCGCGTACAGCAAAGCCTTGATTATTTTCGGCAGACTGTATTTGCGCAGTATCAGCAGGTAAACAAAAAAGACGAGCAACGGGACAACGACTCCCGTAAAGCCTTCAGTCAGTATTGCGCAACTGAACAGAACGGGGATTATTACCGGTAATCCTTTTAGATCGAGCTTGTTCTCCCACCGGTAAAGTTGCATTAGCCCCAGTACGACAAATGTTGCAAACAACATGTCTGCATACGCGGTCATACCTGCCCGGCGTATTTCAGGACAGGTGATTAGCAGCAGCGTGGCAATGAACGCTTCCTGAAAGCGTGTTCTTTTTCCGAAAAAAGCGAGTACAAACCCGATCAGTACGATTTGCGCTATGGCAGATGGCAGGCGGGATGTGAATTTCGAAACATGTCCCTGAGGCAGCGAAAACAGGGTCATCAGCCAAGGCGCCACAGGAGGCTTGCCTGTGAATTCGCCGGAAGCCGTTTTTGGTAAGATCCAGTTCCCGGATTCCAGCATCAATGCGGCTACGGAAGCTTCGAGCGCTTCTCCTTTTGTATAAAAATTGTTGCCGAGACACGGCAGAAGCGCGATTGCACAAATAATGATCACAGAACTGACGGGTTTCTGGAGGTACAGATATTGAAGGGCAGATGTTCGCATAGTTTTATATTTATCTTGGCGCTTTACGATACAGATAGATTGCAATAAATGTGTAGAGGATGTTGGGGATCCATGATGCAATCATCGGACTGACAAGGCCGCTGACTGCAAACGACGACGTTATGGTCATGAATAATATGTAGGAGAAGCTTAATCCAAGCCCGACGCCTATATTCAGACCCATACCGCCTTTTCTCTTGCAGGATGACAGAGAAACGCCGATTACCGTAAGAATAAAAAATGAAAAGGCATTTGCCATACGTTTATGATATTCGATTTCAAAAGTCTGTATGTTTCCTATTCCTCTTTTTTTCTGCCGGCTGATGTATTCGCTCAGCTCCGGGCTGGTCATTGTTTCGCAATCATCTTCCGAAATAAGAAAGTCTGCCGGAACAAACATCAGCGTAGTGTCTTTACGCGTACCGTCGGATATATGTTCATACATGCCGTCAAAATCGCGGACAATATAGTCTATTATGGTCCAGTTGTACAACGTGTCGTATTTTATGGAATTGGCCGTGAGTCGTGATACCAGGGTTTTTCCTTCAAAGCGCTCAAGCGAAAAACGATACCCCATACGCGACGAATTGCGATACTGGTCGAAGTAGGCAAATATACCGGGTTCAACTTCAAGCTGAACATTACTGGCAAACTCTACCTTCTTGTTTTTCTTTATGTAGGTGTATTCAAAATCAAGGCGTTTTTTATTTGCCGGAGGGATGACGTATGCGCACAGGATGAACATTGTAACAGCGATTATTGCGGCCGAAATGCCGTATGGCAGCATGAGGCGGTCAAAACTCATGCCGGTCGATAACATCGCTATTATTTCGGACCTGTCCGCAAGTTTGGAGGTAAAATAAATAACGGCAATAAATGTGAATAACGAGGCGAACATACTTACAAAGTACGGGATGAAATTCAGGTAGTAGTTTTGTATGACGTCTTTTAACGTTAATTCCGGCGCCATGAATTTGTCGAATTTCTCATTGACGTCGAAGACGACGACAATAAGGATAATACCCGACAAGGCAAAGACAAACGTTCCGAGGAACTGCCTGATTATGTATCTGTCTATCCGTTTCAACTTGAAATCGCCCGGTTTCATACTCGTTTATTCAAATTCGGTATCATATTCTTTTTCCACAACGAAAAATCTCCGGCAGCAATATGTCGCCGCGCCTCTTTCACGAGCCACAGGTAAAATGCCAGGTTGTGAATTGAAGCAATCTGGAGAGCCAGCAATTCGCCGGCCTTGAAAAGATGGTGAAGATAAGCCTTGCTGTACAGGATATCGACATAAGAATATTCGTTTTCGTCTATCGGCGAAAAATCGTCGGCCCATTTTCGATTACGCATATTCATAACGCCATTAACGGTAAACAACTGTCCGTTGCGTCCGTTGCGCGTAGGCATGATGCAGTCGAACATATCGACGCCGCGTTCAATAGCTTCGAGCAGATTTGCCGGAGTTCCGACCCCCATCAGGTAACGGGGTTTATCTTCGGGTAATATTTCATTAACGATCTCCACCATCTCATACATTTTCCCGGTCGGTTCGCCAACGGCAAGTCCGCCGATTGCATATCCGTCGGCTCCGGTCTGCGATACGTTTTGGGCAGCCTGCGTGCGGAGATCGGGATATACGCATCCCTGTACGATAGGGAAGAGGCTTTGGCCGTATCCGTATTTAGGTTCGGTATTGTTGAAATGACGGACGCATCGTTCAAGCCATGATTCGGTTAGCGCCAGAGACTTTTTGGCATAGCCATAGTCTGCATCGCCGGGACAGCATTCATCAAAAGCCATGATGATATCTGCGCCGATCGTGCGTTGTATGTCCATTACTTTTTCCGGAGTGAAAAAATGCCTGCTTCCGTCGATATGTGAACGGAATTCTGCCCCTTCGGCGTTGAGCTTTCTGTTTCCTGCGAGCGAAAAAACCTGAAAGCCTCCGCTGTCGGTCAGAACAGGGCGTTCCCAGCTGTTGAAACGATGAAGTCCGCCGGCTTTTTCCAGTATTTCCGGTCCGGGACGCAAATAGAGATGATACGTATTGCCCAGTATGATCTGTGCTTTTATGTCGTCCCGCAGTTCCGTCACATGCACGGCTTTTACCGTTCCCTGCGTCCCGACAGGCATGAATATGGGAGTTTCGATACCCCCATGGTCTGTTGTGATCAGTCCTGCACGTGCATTCGACCCCTTATCCCTGTATTCCAGTTTAAAATCCATTTGTCAAATTTAATTACAAAGGTAATGCAAGTCGGGCGCTCATCCAACGATTATGGAAATCTTCCCGAGTCATACTGACGCCGTCGTTATCTTCCACAGTCAAAATTTGACCTCTTGCACATGGAATAAAAATTTTGACTTCAGTAGCGCCTGCATCCCACGCATTGGCGACTAATTCAGTTAGCGCCGTTTCGGGTTGCGTTACAATGCCGCCTGAAGAACGAACTGTATAATCATCTTCGTAAAGAGAACCGCAAATTACTTGTTTTTTATCCATGAATTTAAAATAATCTTTCTAATATTTCGGGCAAATCTTTCTCTAAATTTCCATTATATTCTTTATGCGGAATATTGAGTTTTTGAAGAATTTCACCAAACTTTCCGTAACCGTTTTCATCTCGCAGAGCCACCCAGTTTACGTTCAATTCTTCGGCTTGATTTTTATTTTGTTGCGATAGCGTATCGGCAATAAAAACGTCTGATTTTCTTGCGAAAATTGCATCCGCGCTTTCGGGGTTGCCTTTGCCCATAAGTTTAACTTCACAAAGATACCGTTTAGCGCCATTGAGCAAGTAAAAATCAATTTCTCTATCAACTTTCTTATTCTTGTTTTTAACAAAATGCGAGGAGTCATAATTGTCTTCAGGCACTTGATACAATTTACAAAGTGTTTTCATTAATGGTTTTTCAACCTTTTTGCCTGCAGTTGACCACAGTCCACCTCGCAATTCTGCTCGTTTTACAGCTAATGTATTGATAACAATTAGACTTTCACTCACATTCAAATCAACAGAAAC